>NZ_JBSGDD010000007.1:0-139584 GCF_053602195.1 Kitasatospora sp. NPDC004531
AGCAGGTTCAGGCCGAAGCGGACGCGGCCGACGACATCGACTGGGACATCTCGGTCGACTCCACGATCGTCCGCGCCCACCAGCACGCGGCCGGCGCCCGCACCGACCCGCCGCCGGCCCTTGCGTCAAAGGGGGCTGGGCCAGGGGAACACCAGGACGAGAAGCCGTGGCAGAGTCTCGTCGCCCGCCTGGTGGAGGTGGTGCTGGAGGCGAGGGCCTGGGCCGCTCGCGCGGCGGCTTCACCAGCAAGGTCCACCTGAGTGCGGACGGCCGCTGCCGCCCGCTGTCCCTGATCGTCACCGCGGGGCAGCGGGCGGACTGCACGCAGTTCGAGCCCGTGCTGGAGAAGATCCGCGTCCCGCGGACCGGTCCGGGCAGGCCTCGGAAGAGACCCGACAGCGTGGCCTGCGACAAGGCGTACAGCAACGGGCCGTGCCGCGCCTACCTGCGCAGGCGCGGTATCCGGCACACCGTCCCGGAGAAGACCGACAGCCGGGCCGCCCGGCTGCGCAAGGGCTCACGCGGCGGACGGCCACCCGGCTTCGACGAGCAGCGGTACAGGAAACGCAACACCGTCGAACGGGCCATCAACAGGCTCAAGCACGCCCGAGCCGTCGCCACCCGCTACGACAAACGCGGATACGTCTACCTCGGAACCGTCACCGCAGCAGCCCTGGTCATCTGGCTCCGCACATGATCGACCGGACAAGTCCTAGGGGCGCGCCCGCAGGCCCGCCGGACCTGCGGGCCCGGGGCGGCTACTCCGCGGTCAGTCCTTCCCGGAGGTGCGCGAGGGTCTTCGTCAGCAGGCGGGAGACGTGCATCTGGGAGATGCCGATCTCCTCGCCGATCTGGGACTGGGTCAGGTTGCCGAAGAAGCGCAGCATGATGATGCGGCGTTCGCGGGGCGGGAGCTTGGCGAGCAGGGGCTTGAGGGACTCGCGGTACTCGACGCCTTCGAGCGCGAGGTCCTCGTAGCCGAGGCGGTCGGCGAGCGGGCCGTCGCCGCTCTCGTCCTCGGCGGGGCTGGAGTCGAGGGAGCTGGCGGTGTACGCGTTGCCGACCGCGAGGCCCTCGACCACGTCGTCCTCGGAGACGCCGAGGTAGGCGGCGAGTTCGGGGACGGTGGGGGAGCGGTCGAGGCGCTGGGAGAGCTCG
Source organism: Kitasatospora sp. NPDC004531 (assembly GCF_053602195.1). NCBI lineage: Bacteria > Bacillati > Actinomycetota > Actinomycetes > Kitasatosporales > Streptomycetaceae > Kitasatospora > Kitasatospora sp. NPDC004531. Next base: position 1,159 of record NZ_JBSGDD010000007.1, read on the forward strand.
TCGCCGGCCTTGGTGAGGGCGAGGCGGAGCTCCTGCAGGCGGCGCGGGACGCGGACCGACCAGCTGGTGTCGCGGAAGAACCGCTTGATCTCGCCGACCACGGTGGGCATGGCGAAGGTGGGGAACTCGACGCCGCGGTCGGGGTCGAAGCGGTCGATGGCCTTGATCAGGCCGATGGTGCCGACCTGGACGATGTCCTCCATCGGCTCGTTGCGGCTGCGGAAACGCGCGGAGGCGTACCGGACCAGCGGCAGGTTGAGCTCGATCAGGGTGTCGCGGACGTAGCCGTGCTCGGCGCTGTCGGGCTCCAGGGCGGCGAGCCTGCGGAACAGCGATCGGGACAGCGTTCGGGTGTCGAGTGCCCGGTCCGGGGCCTCGGCGGGTCCGGCCTGGGCCGGGATCGGTACGACGACGGACTCGATGACCGCACTGCCCTGTTCTGTGAACACGCGCCCACCCCCTTGTGACTGCCTGTCCAACGGGTGCCGCGGTCGGCGGACCCGACTGACGTGTCCTCCTGCTCAATACCGGATCACCGGGCCCGGCAAACCCGAACAGCGGGCCTACTCCTCCCAGGAGTTGCCGGTGCGCAGCCGGGTGAGGATCCGCGACAGCAGGCGGGAGACGTGCATCTGGGACATGCCGAGTTCGGTGGAGATCTGCGACTGGGTGAGGTTGGCGAAGAACCGCAGCATGATGATCCGCCGTTCCCGCTCGGGGAGTTGGACCAGCAGGTGGCGGACCATGTCGCGGTGCTCGACGTCGGTGAGGGCGGAGTCCTCGTAGCCGAGCCGGTCCAGCAGGGCGAGGCCGCCCTCGTGCTCCTGGGCGGCTTCCAGCGAGGCGGCGTTGTAGGCGCGGCCGGCGTCCAGGCAGGCCCGGACGTCCTCCTCGGGGATGCGCAGGTTGGCGGCGATCTCGGGGACCTTGGGGACCCGGCCGTGGGTGACCGTCAGCTCCTCCATGGCACCGCTGACCTGGACCCAGAGTTCCTGGAGCCGGCGCGGGACGTGCATGGTGCGGACGTTGTCGCGGAAGTAGCGCTTGATCTCGCCGAGGATGGTGGGCAGCGCGTAGGTGGGGAACTGCACGCCGCGGGTGGGGTCGAAGCGGTCGATGGCGTTGATCAGGCCGATGGTGCCGACCTGGACGATGTCCTCCATCGGTTCGCTGCGGCTGCGGAAGCGGGTGGCGGCGTAGCGGACCAGCGGGATGTTGATCTCGATCAGGGCGGCCCGGACCCGGGAGCGCTCGGGGGCGTCGGCCTGGAGCTCGGCGAGTCGTTCGAAGAGCACGCGGGTGAGCGTCCGGACGTCGACGGCGCCGCGGCCGCCGGGGCGGCGGGCGGCGAGCTCGACCGGGTCCGGCAGTTCCTCGGCGCGGTCCTCCGGCGCACTGCTGCCCTGCGTCCGCACGGACACGTCACCCCTCCCTTGTGAACCACCTCGCCAAAATTTCCGGCAAAACCGGTCATAGCATCACAAGTTGTTCTGTGGCCGGGCAAGCACCCGGCGGAGGCGTGTTGACGGCCCGTCCAGCATTCGGCGGAGCGCGCCGCGACCCCCGGTCCGGTGGGCGGGCCGGGGGCCGTCGGCGTGGCGCGGGATGTCGGGAGGTCAGACCTCCAGGTCGGCGATCACCCAGGTGGCGAAGGCGCGCCACTGCGCGGCGGCGGCCTGGTGGGCCGGGTGGCCGAGGTAGGCGGCGAGGGCCTCGCGGTCCTCGACCAGGCTGTTGATCGCGAAGTCGTGGGCGATGTCCCGCTCGGTGATGTTCCAGCCGCACTCCCACTCGCGCAGCTCCGGGATCAGCGCGCCCAGCTCCTCGAACGCCTTCGCGCCCGCCAGGGCCCGCGGGTCGTCCTTGCCGACGCCGTCGTTGAGCTTGAACAGGACCAGGTGCCGGATCACGATGCCGCTCCTCGCGGATCAGGAGGGCACGCCCCGGCCGGGGAGCGCCCCCGAAGGACGAACCTCGCAAACGGTACAGGGCCCGCCCGATGGCGACGGCGCTAGCGGACCAGGCCGGTCATGAAGGAGCCGACCGCCTTGGCGGCGTCCGAGATTCCGACGAAGCCGGACTGCACCAGCTCGGCGGCGCGCACCGGCGAGGTGATGATCGTGTAGATGACGAAGATGACCAGAATCCACATGGCCACCTTCTTCGCCTGAGCCATCGAACGGGCCTGCCTCCCTGAGTCGGGCCGCCGTCCTCTCCCCGCACGGCCCTGCCACCCGCAGCTTATCCACCGGACGGCGCAAGGCGTGAGGGTCGTGTTCACCCGCCAGGACGAAGGTCCTGCGCGGACGGGGCTTTCTCCGGGTGTGTCCCTGGCGGTGGCACGGCAGGATGGTTGATGTACCGAGGATCTGGCAGGAATCCGCGGTACGGCGATCCGGAGGTCCCCGCTGTGGGACCGGGCACCGCGGCTTCCCCCCGACGCGGACCCGGTTGTGGGACCTCCGCCCGGGGCAGCAGCTCGTCCCCCCGGAGCTGCTGCCCCCTCCGCGGACCGAGAGGTTCGTTCCGGCTCCGCACTCCCGAGGCACGGTGGTCAACCGCCCGGGAGTGCGGAGCCGTTCGCCGTCCAGGGAGCCCCCTCCGAACGCAGCGCCTCGCCCAGCCGGGCCGCCTCCACCGCGACCGCCGGCAGCCGCTCGGCCCGCGCCCGGGCCGCCAGCAGCTCGACCGTCGACGCGCCGGGGAAGGCGAACGCCAGCGCCCGCAGCGCCGCGATCCGGGCCTCCTCGTCGCCGTCCGCCACCGCCCGCAGCCGCAGGAACTCCGCCACGTCGGGGTCGGCGGCCAGCGCCCGCAGCGCGACCCGGCGCGGCAGCGGGTCGGGGTCGGCGACCGCCCGTTCGCGCAACAGGCCGGCCGGGCGCGCCACGCGGTCGCGGGCCAGGGCGTGCAGCGCGATCGCCCGGATCGGGGCGGAGGTGTCGGCCACCGCCCGCTCACGCAGCAGCGACCGCACCGCCGGGTCGTCCGGACGGTGCGCCAGCAGCGCCCGCAGCACCGACAGCCGCACGGCCGCGTCGCGCAGGTGCGCGGCGCGGGCCAGCAGCAGCATCCCGGCCCGCTCCTCGCCGTCGTAGCAGCGCACCACCGCCGCCAGCGCCAAGTCCCGGGTGCGCGGGTCCGGATCGGCGACCGCCCGTTCCAGGAACAGCGCGCGGGCGTGCGCGCTCGGCGAGCGGCGGTCGGCGAGCGCCGTCAGCACCGCGCCCCGCACCAGCGGGTCCGGCGAGTGCACCGCCTCGTGGCGGACGAACGCGTCCAGCTCCGGGTCGTCCGCGAAGTGCGCGGCCAGTTCACCGGTGGCCTGCGCCCGGCCGTGGCCGTCGGCGGCCCGGGCCCGTTCGAACAGGAACTCCGCGACCTCCGGGTCACCCGCCCAGCCCTGGCCGAGCAGCGTCAGCGCGAACGCCCGCACCTCCGGCAGGCCGTCCCCGGCCACGAAGCCGCGCAGCTGCTCCGCCACCTGCCGGTCGCCCGCCCAGCGGTGGGCCAGCACCGCCAGGGTCCGGCGGCGCACGATCGGGTCCGGGTCCTCGGCCACCCGCCGGCGCAGGAACTCCGCCACCTCCGGATCCCCCGCCCAACCGCGGGCCAGCCCGGCCAGCGCCGCCATCCGCACCCGCGGGTCCTTGTCCACGCCCGCCAGCAGCCGCAGGAACGCGGCATTGCGGGGGTCCTCGGCCGGCTGCAGGCAGATCGCCTGCAGGGCCAGGCCGCGCACCCCCGGATCCCGGTCGGTGCGCACCCGCTCGCGCAGGAACTCCGCCAGCGGACCGCCCACCCGCTCGTTGACGGTCAGCGCGAACACCGCCAGCCCGCGCAGCTCCGGTTGGGCGTCGGCCGCCGCGATCTCCCGCAGCAACTGCTGCGCCGGACCGTCGCACGCCCAGCCCTTGCCGAGCGCCAGCATCTCGTTCAGCCGGTTCTCGCCGCGCGCGCCCGCCACCCGGGCGCGCAGGAACGCGCCGCTGGCCGCCTCGCCCGCCCAGCCGTCCGCGAGCGCCGCGACCGCCGCCTCCTGGGTCAGCGGGTCCGGATCCTCCTCGATCCGGCGGCGCACGAACGCCCCGACCTGCGGATCGCCAGCCCAGCCCTCCGCGAGCGCCGCGAACGCCGCCGCGCGCTGCGCCGGCGACCAGCCGTGCTCGGCCCAGGCGCGCAGCACCGCCGGGCCGCGCGGGTCGTTCAGCAGCAGCGCGCAGGCCAGCCGGGCCGTCACCGCGCCGACCGCCAGCAGCGGCGACTCGCGCTGCGCGTGATGGCCGTGGACCAGGTACCAGCGCAGGAACCGCTCCCGGCCCACCCAGTGCGGGCCCAGCCCGGTCAGCACCGGCCGCAGCCCGTCCAGCGCCTCCACGGTGTCGCCGGACAGCACCGTCGAACCCTCCGCCGCGTACGCCTCGAACAGCGCCACCAGCGCGTCCACCACGGCCTCGCTCTGCGCCGTGACCAGGCCGAGCTTGCGGACCTCGCCCAGGCAGCGGACCGCCAGCACCAGCCACTCCGGCGCCGGGTCGCCCGCCCCCGGCAGGGCCGGCGCCGCCGCCAGCAGCCGCGACACCGCCTCGCCGACGAAGCGCTCGTCCAGCTCGCCCGCCAGCAGGAGCAGCACCTCCCGCCAGGCCGGATCCCGCCAGCGGGCCGCGAACACGCCCTCCAGCAGCTGCTCCTCCGTCAGCGAGCGCTCCCGGTTGAAGCGGTAGGCGATGTCGGACGCCGCCAGGTACTCCAGGAACGCCCGGTGGACGAAGCCGTACACCTCGCCGCCGAAGCGGCTCAGGATGAAGTTCCGCTCCCGGAACTGCTGCAGCATCGCCCGCGCCACCGGGGCGGCCCGGTCGGCGGGCAGTTCGTAGCGCTCGCGCAGGTAGCCCTCGAAGGAGGCCAGCAGCACCCGGCCCGGGATGTGGTTCCCGGCGATGCCGTCGCCGCCCTCCTGCATCCGGCGGGCCACCAGCCGCAGCAGCTCCAGCCGGTCCTCGGAGGCCAGGTACGGCATGCCGCCGTCCACCCGCCGGTCCTGGAGGTACTTGCTCGGGTCCCAGTGCTCGACCAGCACCGCCACCGCGTGCTCGTACACGGTGCGGCGGTCCCGGGGCAGCTCCCGGCGGCGGCCGATGATCGCCAGGATGGTCAGGATCAGCGGGTTGCCGGCCAGTTCGCGCACCGGGGCGGAGGAGGCCACGGCCGCGGTCACCCGCCGGCGCAGGCGCTGCGCCTCCACCGGGTCGCCCGGAACGGCGGTGGCGTACCAGCGGGACGCGAAGGCGTCGATCTGCCGGTCGTCGAGGTCCTGCAGCATGTAGTGGCCGAAGCCGGCGGCGTCCAGCGGCTCGCGCCGGTAGCCGATCACCCGGGACGTCACCAGCACCCGGACCTGCGGGTAGCGGGCCGCGAAGGCGGCGATCCGGCGGCTCGCGGTCTCCCGGACCTGCGGGTCGAACAGCTCGTCCAGGCCGTCGAACACCACCAGGGTGGCCGCCGGATGCTCGGTCAGCTGGCGCTCCAGCAGGTCGGCGGGCAGGCCGAGGCCCTCGGTGCCGTGCAGGTGCGCCAGGAAGTCCTCGAAGGTGCGCTCGCGCCACTCCGGGTCGGCGTAGCGGCGCAGTTCGACGATCAGCGGCAGCCGGCCGGCGAGCGCCGCGACCTCCTCCGGGACGGTGGCGCCGGTGTGCACCAGCGGCTCGGTGAGCGCCAGGCCGAGGAACCGGGCCAGCGTGGACTTGCCGGAGCCGGGGTCGCCCAGCAGCACGGCCCGGTGGCCGTCCGGACCGGCCAGCAGCGGCAGCACCGGGACGGCCGGGCGCCGCCGGTAGGCCTCCTGCACCCGGCGCACGGTCTCCCGCTCCACGCCGGGCGGCAGGCGGCCCGGGTCCAGTTCGCCGCTCTCCGTCAAACGTTTGAGCAGCTCCCGGGGCAGTTCCACCGGCGGCGGGTCGGCGCGCACCAACTGCGGGACGAACACCTCGCGCAGGTGCACCGCCGGGTGCTCGTCCTGCTCGGACAGCGGGGTCAGCACCTCCAGGTCCAGCCGGTGGTAGCGCTCGCGCAGCCGCACCGCGTGCCGGCTGCGGGCCCCCTCCAGGTCGCCCGGGGGCGGCAGGGCGGCGCCCACCGTGATCTGCACGCTCTGCGCGTGCTGGATCATCGTCAGGTCGTGGCCGACAGCGGCGCCGTCCGCGGACTGGCCGCCGCCCGGCGCACCGAACAGGCGCTGCCAGAAGCCGCTCACGGCTGCTGCTCGCCGAACCGCACCGAGCCTTCCACCCCGTCCACCAGGTTCACGTCGCCGCCCGCGCGCACGCCGCGCGCCGACTGGCCGTCACCGGCCGCGTCGGCGGCGGCGGGGGGCGCGGCCGCGTCCGGGACGGGGCCGGGCGGGGCGGCGGCGCCGCCGATCACCACGTCGCCCTGCACGTTCCGCACCATCCGCACCGAGCCGCCGGCCGACGCGCCGTCCGCCGACTGGCCGCCGCCGCGGCCGCGTATCCCGCCGGTCACCGACAGCACCAGGCCCGCCAGCCCGACGAACAGGCCCAGCACGCCCGCCCACTGGTTCGCCCGGTCCAGGCCCTCTCCCCACAGGAAGAACGCCAGCCCCGCCACCGAGATCCCGGCCCCGACCCACACCGACCATCGCCACCGCGAACTCCCCATGCGGGCATCATCCCCTCAACTGCGGCCCCGGCAACCGGAAATGGGTCGCCAGTGCGCGACCGGCCGGCCCGCCGGCGACTGGACCGGGCGGGTGCTTACCGGCGGTCGCGCGCGTGTCCGGGCCCCGGCGCCCCGTGCGGGCGGGTCGACTGCGACGGGGGCGAGGACCCGGCGGAAGGCGGAGGAAGAAGTGCGCACCACCCGGCGGCCCGGCCGCCCACTCCTGGCGGGCGCGCTCTGCGCCCTGGCCGCGCTGCCACCGGCCGCCCCCGCACATGCCTCCGCCGAGGCCCGCCCGTCGCCGCCGCTGCGCCTGGTCGGGCGGATCGACCCCGGCGCGCCGCTGCCCGACCCGGTCACCGCCGGCACCGTGCTGCCCTACCGGTTCGCGGTCACCAACGCGGGCGGCGCCGAGATCCGCGACCTGGTGGTCAGCGACCCGCTGCTCGGCGCGGTGGTCTGCCCGACCACCACGCTGCCCGCCGACGAGACCCTCACCTGCGCGGGCAGCTACACCGTCACCGCGGCGGACGTGCGGCGCGGCTTCGTCGCCGACCTGGCCGTCGCCGACGGCGACTCGGACCGTGGGCCCGTCGTCTCCCCGGAGGCGCACCACGTCCTGCCGCTGAACGACGGCTACGGGCTGCTGCTGGAGAAGCACATCGACGAGGACCGGGTCTACCTGGCCGGGGAGAGCGCGCGCTACACGTACACCGTCACCAACACCACCGACCGGACGGTCACCCGGCTCGCCGTGCTCGACGACCGGCCCACCGGGGCGCGGTGCGCGTCCACCACGCTCTCCCCGCGCGACACCCCCGGCGCCGTCACCACCTGCACCGGCTCGCACCCCGTCACCGCGGCCGACGCCGGAGCCGGAACGCTCCGCAGCGCCGCGCACGCCACCGGCAGCACGCCCGAACGGGCCGTCACCTCGCCGCCCGACGAGCAGGAGATCGTGGTCCGGGGCATCGCCTTCGAGCCGCCCGGGGCCCACCGCGCCCCGCTGCTGCCGATGCTGCTCTCGGCCGGACTGGGCGTCGCGGGCCTGTGCGTCGTGCGCCGGGTACGACGAAGGGCGCCCAGCCCGTGGCTGGGCGCCCTTCGTGCGAAGCGGTAGCGGTGGGATTCGAACCCACGGTGGAGTTGCCCCCACACACGCTTTCGAGGCGTGCTCCTTTGGCCGCTCGGACACGCTACCGAGGGGAACTCTACCGGATGGGTGGGGACGGATGAAAATCCGTTCCGGGGAGAGGTTCAGCGCTGGGTGTCGAAGAAGGCCCGCAGCTGGGCGGTGCACTCGTCGGCGAGGACGCCCGGGACGACCTCGGGGCGGTGGTTGAGCCGGTTGTCGCGCAGCACGTCGAAGAGCGAGCCGGCCGCGCCGGCCTTCGGGTCGAGGGCGCCGTAGACGACCCGGTCGAGGCGGGACAGCACGATCGCGCCCGCGCACATGGTGCAGGGTTCCAGGGTGACGACGAGGGTGCAGCCGGTGAGCCGCCACTCCCCGACGGCCTCCGCGGCCTGACGGATCGCCACCACCTCCGCGTGCCCCGTCGGGTCGCCGACCGCCTCGCGGACGTTGTGGCCGCGGCCCAGCACCGATCCGTCCGGGCCCAGGACGAACGCCCCGACCGGGACGTCTCCGGTCGCGGTGGCCAGTGCCGCCTCGGCGATGGCGCGGCGCATCGGCTCCCGCCACCGGTCGCGGACCGGATCGGGGCGTTCGGGGGCGGGCAGCGGGGCGATCCGCGGCCGTTCGCCCAGGGTGTCGGTGGAGAGGGGGACGGACTGCATGGACCCAGTGTCCGGCACCGGGCCCGCCGCTACCGAACGGCCTCCAGGACCTCGCCGCAGCCGAGCGCCTCGGCGATCTCGCCGAGCGCGTCGCCCGGAGCGGCGCCCTCGCCGGCCAGCTCCAGCAGCGCGGCCTGGCCGAGGCCGAACTCGCTCAGCAGCTCGGAGTCGCCGATCGGCCCGACCGGGGTCGCGCCCCGGCCGCCGGCCGGCTCGTCGTCCTCGTCGTCGGCCGCTTCGCCGGTGGCCTCGTCGTCCTCCTCGAGCTCGGCCACCAGGCCGTCGAGGTCGTCGAAGTCGGCTTCCCCGTCCTGTTCGATCAACTCGTCGGTGAGCACCGACCCGTACGAACTGCGCGCCGCGGCGGCCGCGTCCGAGACGAAGATCCTCGGGTCGTCCTCACCGTCGATCCGCAGGACGGCGAACCAGGCGTCCTCCTGCTCGATGAAGACCAGCACCGTGTCGTCGTCCTCGGCCGTCTCGCGGGCCAGGTCGGTCAGGTCGGCCAGGGTCTCTACGTCGTCGAGTTCGGTCTCGCTCACGTCCCACCCGGCACCGGTGCGAGCAAGCACTGCAGCGAAGTACGCCACCAGGGACACTCCCAAGATTGGTCTCGGCTGTCGGCGATCTCGGGCGGGTGCGGTCCGGCCGCCCCCGCGCCAGAAGGCGGTCCGCTGTTCGGACCGTCCCACCGCATCGTGACAGAAAGCCCGCCGCTGCGGGGGGTGTTCGGCAGCGCGTCTTCGCAGGTCGTGTCGGAATGGCCGGACTCCGGCCGCTCCGGGCGTGGATCATGCCCCTCGAACGCCCCCGGGCAGGGGGCGGACGGGGGCTCGCGGGGCGCGACCGCGGGCCGGGGCGCGGCCCCGGACGGCTCAGATCCGGAACGTTCGCATCCGCATCGCCTCGCGCATCCGGCGTTCCTTGGTGCGTCTGGGCTGGACCCGGGCGCGCAGTTCGCGCGCCTCGGCCAGTTCGCGGAGGAAGACGGCGCGGCGTCTGCGCCGCTCCGCGTCGGTCTCCTCGCCGGTCTCCGCGTCGGTCTTCTCGACGTCCTCTGACTCCGGACGGGACTCGTCTGTCGAGCCGGACCCGCCCGCGCCGGCGGTGGATGCCCGCGTCGGGTTGCTCTTCATAGGTTCCGACTTTCCCAGATGTCACCCGCCGATACCACAGCGGCGGCCGGGATTCGGGGATTTTCGGGGTCTCCGGGCTGGTCACGACGGGTGGTCGCGGAACGGGCGAAGTCGTACAGATGTGCCGACGGCCGTTATCGTCGTTGTCATGCGTCTCCACGTCGTCGACCACCCGCTGGTCGCCCACAAGCTGTCCACCCTCCGCGACGAGCGCACGGACTCGCCGACCTTCCGTCGGCTCACCGACGAGCTGGTGACCCTGCTCGCGTACGAGGCGACCCGGGACGTCCGCACCGAAACGGTCGAGATCACCACGCCGGTCGCCGTCACCCAGGGCACCCGGCTGTCCTACCCGCGCCCGCTGGTGGTGCCGATCCTGCGGGCCGGCCTCGGCATGCTCGACGGCATGACCCGGCTGCTGCCGACCGCCGAGGTCGGCTTCCTCGGCATGGTCCGCAACGAGGAGACCCTGGAGGCCTCCACCTACGCGACCCGGATGCCGGACGACCTCTCCGGCCGGCAGGTCTACGTCCTCGACCCGATGCTGGCCACCGGCGGCACCCTGGTCGCGGCGATCCGGATGCTGCTCGACCGCGGCGCCACCGACGTCACCGCCGTGGTGCTGCTGGCCTCGCCCGAGGGCGTCGCCGTGATGGAGCGCGAGCTGGCCGGCCAGCCCGTCACCGTGGTGACCGCCGCCGTGGACGAGCGTCTGAACGAGAACGGCTACATCGTGCCGGGCCTCGGCGACGCGGGCGACCGCCTGTACGGCACCGCCGGCTGAGACCGGGCGCGGGCCGTTCGAAACGTGGAGATCCGGCCGGAAACGGGGCGTCCGTTTCCGGCCGGATCTCGTGCGTCCGGGGGTGCGCTCAGCAGTGGCCGGGCTCCGGGGTGGGCGAGGGCTTGGTGAGTTCGGCGAGCGTGGCGGCGGCCTGGGTCGGGTCGGCGAGCGCGGTGAAGGCGTCGCCGATGACGAAGTCGACGGTGGCGTCGCCGCGGTCGTCCTGGGTGCTGGTGCCGGAGGCCACCTGGGAGACCAGCAGGGTGGCGGCGCCCATGCCGCCGGGGCCGCTGAGCACCTGTGCGGTGCCGGGGACCTTCCGGTCCAGCGCGGACGGCGCGTTGCCGACCTTGCCGACCTGGAAGCCGCGCTTCTTCAGCTCGTCGGCGGTGCGGGCGGCCAGGCCGGACTTGTCGGTGGCGTTGTACACGTTGACGGTGACGGTCTCGGGCTGCGGCACGGCGGTGTTGCCGGGCGCGGCGGAGGGGGAGCCCTCCGGGGCGGCCAGCGGCTTGCCGGACGGGTCGGGCGAGGCGCAGGCCTGCGCGGCGCCGTGCTTGTTCTTGCCGGTGAAGACGTCGTAGAGCTGGACCCCGCCGACCGAGACCAGGCCCAGGACGAGGACTCCGCCGACGGCGGCGACGACCTTGCGGCCGCGCCGCGGGGGACGTCCGAGGCGGGGGTAACTGTTGCCGGTGACCCGGTACTGCTTCCCCTTCAACCCCCGGGGAGTCAACATGCTCATGGTCTGTCTCCCCATAGGTGCCAGGGTGGGGTGCCGGTGACCGCGCTGCGGCCGTGGAAAAGGGCCGCGTGAACCGCGGTAGTCAGCAGATTAATCCGACTACCGCGGCACAGGTACTGGATGATCATCATCCGGGGGACGACGGCACTCGAAAGGACGTACCGACACCGACCATCGGTTGCAGCCGACAACGGGTGGCGGTCCGTCAGTCCATTTCCAGCACGCGGGCGTGCAACACCTGCCGCTGCTGGAGGGCGGCGCGCACCGCGCGGTGCAGCCCGTCCTCCAGGTAGAGGTCACCGTGCCACTTCACCACGTGGGCGAAGAGGTCCCCGTAGAAGGTGGAGTCCTCCGCGAGGAGGGTCTCCAGGTCCAACTGGCCCTTGGTGGTCACCAACTGGTCGAGCCGCACCGGACGCGGCGCGACGTCCGCCCACTGGCGGGTGCTGGTCCGGCCGTGATCCGGGTACGGCCGCCCGTTACCGATGCGCTTGAAGATCACACGGAAAGCCTACCGTTTGGGGCATGGCGGGCGCAGCAAGCGGGACCAACGCCGGGTGACTTTCCATTTCAGCGCAGTGCGGACCCGATCCGGTCGAGCGAATCGAGCCGCATCAGGCCGTAGTTGTAGAACTCGACCTCGGGGACGCCGAGCTCGCGCAGGGTGCGGATCTTGGCGGCGAGGTTGGCGGGGCTGTCGCAGTCGGAGGACATCGGGCGGAGGATGACGGCCATGTCCTGGGGGCGGACGCCGTGCAGGGCGAAGGCGGCGACCTTCTCGCGGACCGCCTCGGGGGTCCTGGCGTAGCCGAGGGTCTCGATCTGGTGGGCGGCGCCGGCCAGGGCGGGGAGGTCGATGCCGGCGAGCCAGCCGGTGCCGGGGCCGCCGCCGTCCATGAAGGTCAGCCGCATGCCGTGGGCGGCCGCGGTGGCGGCGAGTTCGGCGGCCAGGGTGGTGACGGTGCGGGCGCCCGCGTCCAGGTAGGCGGCGAGGGCGCCGTCGGCGATCTCGTCGAGGGGGGCGGGCGCGAGGGCGCGGGTCTCGTCGGCGAGGCGCGCGCGGATCTCGGTGCGGACGGTGTCGCGGACGTGCTCGGCGGGGACGCCCGCGGCGGTGGCGGCGGCCAGGCAGTGCGGGCAGAAGCAGATCGACAGCAGGGCCTCGGTGACGGGGCCGAGCTGTTCGAAGTAGCGCTCGTGGTGGTAGCCGTGGGCCAGGCCGTGGAAGTGCAGGGACTCGGCGCGGATCGCGTCCACGCCGTAGCGGGCGAGTTCCTCGACCAGGGTGTGGCAGTAGGCGCGGACCTCGGGGTTGGCGGGGCAGAGCTCGGTGAGGTGGCGGTCGCCGAAGGCGTTGGCGGGGGCGCAGTCGGGGTGGGCGAAGCCGAGCCGGTCGTTGTGGCAGAACACCGTCCAGGCGTGCAGTTTGAGGCCGCGCCGGCGGGTCTCGTCGGCGGCCTCGGCGAACGGGTCGCGCTCGCCGATCGCGGTGGACGGCAGCGGGGCGAGGCGGCGGCCGGCCCAGCGGGCGGCGTCGGGGCGGAAGTAGGCGGCGCCGGGTTCGAGGTAGCGCACCACGCGGTGCGGGTGGTGCGGGAAGACGTCGCGGGCCGCGTGGTAGACGGACGCCAGCGTGACGCCGCCGACGCCCGCCCGGTCGGTAAGGTTGCCGAAGAATGTGTCGGCCCCTTCGTCGAGCAGGTCGGTGGCGAAGGCGAGGACGGACGTCTCCACAGGGCAACTCCGGAGAAGGAAGTACGGGGAGTGACCACGCTAACCGCGGCCTCCTGTATTGGTCTATACCTGGTTGGGTGAGGGGAGCGGCGCGATGGCGGTCTACCGGGGGTTCGACCAGCGGGAACTCGATCGGGAGTACTCGCCCAGCAGCCGGGTGGCGGACTTCGACGCGGAGCTGGCCGCCTATGCCCGGGAGAGCGGGCGGGCCCTGCGCGAGCTGCCCGGACACCGGGAGCTGCGGTACGGGGCCGACGGGCCGGAGCTGATCGACTTCTTCCCGGCGGTGCCGGGCGCACCGCTGCACGTGTTCGTGCACGGCGGCTTCTGGCAGGAGCTCGGCAAGGAGGACTCGGTCTTCCCCGCACTGGACTTCGTGGCCCGGGGCACCGCGTACGCCGCCGTCGGCTACGGCCTGGCGCCGGCCTGGACGGTGGAGCAGATCGCCGCGCAGGCCACCGAGGCGGTGGTGTGGCTGGTCGAGCACGCCGCCGAACTCGACGTGGACCCGGAGCGGATCGTGCTCAGCGGCAGCTCGGCCGGCGCGCACCTGGCGGCCACCGCGCTGCTGGACGGGCGGCTGCGCGGCCGGATTGCCGGGGCGGCGCTGCTCAGCGGGGTGTACGACCTGGAGCCGGTGGCCCTCAGCTACGTCAACGAGCCGCTCGGACTGGACGCCGAGCGGGCCCGGGCGCTCAGCCCGCTGTTCGCCGACCTGTCGGCGCTGCCGCCGCTGGTGCTGGCGCTCGGCGAGTACGAGACCGGCGAATTCGCCCGCCAGCAGGCCGAGTTCGCGCACGCCGCGCGGGACGCCGGAGTGCCCGTGCGGGAACTGCTGGTCGGCGGGCGCAACCACTTCGACCTGGTCTTCGACCTGGGCCGGACCGACACGGTGCTCGGCACCGCAGTCGACGCCCTGGGCCGCTGACGCTCCGTAGACTGCCCGGCGTACCCCGAAACCCTGCGAGAGGACACCGATGACCGGCCGCATCCCGCTTCCGTACGACTTCCTGCCGCCGGTGCCGAGGTTCGAGCTGCACAGCACCGACCTGGCGGACGGGACGACCATGCCGGACGCGCACACGCACGCGGCGGGCAACCGCTCGCCGCAGCTGTCCTGGTCGGGCTTCCCGGAGGGCACCCGGTCCTTCGCGGTGACCTGCTACGACCCGGACGCGCCGACCGGCGCCGGCTGGTGGCACTGGCTGGCCGTCGACCTGCCCGCCGACACCACCGAACTGCCCAGCGGCGCGGGCGCGGAGGACGGCACGCTGCCCGGCGGGGCGTTCCACGTCCGCAACGACTTCCCCGGCCACCGGTACGACGGCGCGGCCCCGCCGCCCGGGCCGGCCCACCGCTACGTCTTCGTGGTGCACGCCCTGGACGTGCCGACCCTCGGCGTGGACCGCGACACCCCCGCCGCGCAGGTCGGCTTCCACCTGACCGCGCACGCGCTGGGCCGCGCCCTGCTGACCGTGGAGTACAGGTCCGCGTAGCCGCGGGGCGCCTCAGGCCGCCAGGATCTGGCGGAGGAAGACGTCGAGGTTGGCGACCGTCCGGGCGATCTGGTCCTCCAGCGGGAGCGATTCGTTCGGGCGGCTCACCGTCGCCGGGCGGCGGATGCCGCGCACGTACAGCGAGCAGGCCAGGTCGGCGCAGATGTAGGTGCCGACCGAATTCCCCTCGCGGCCGCGCACGCCCGCCCGGGGCGCGGTGAGCAGCGAGACGCCGCTGCCCTGGTGGGCGGTGATGCACAGCGAGCAGACGTTGGTGCGGGTCAGGCTGCGCCGGACGTTCGGCGAGCGGAGCGTCACGCCGACGAGATCGCCGTCGAGCTCGGCGACCAGGTACGCCCGGTCGGGGGCGCCGAGGTCGCGCCAGCCGAGGAAGTCCAGGTCGTCCCACCGCTGTTCGGCGAGCTCGCGGGGGACGGGCAGGCGCTTGGCCTCGCCCTTCGAGCAGTTGACGAAGGACGCACGGATCTCGGGCTCGGTCAAGGCACGCATGGGCCCGACGCTAGCCGAGACGCCCCGGGCGTGTCGTCCGGTTTTTCGCCGGTATCAGCTCTTGGCGGCCTTCGCCGCGCGCTTGGCCTCCTGCTTGGCGGCGCGGACCTTCAGCAGCGACTCCGGACCGGTGATGTCCGCGACCGAGCGGTGGCTGCCCTCCTCGCCGTACGGGCCGGCCGCCTCGCGCCAGCCGGTCGGGCGGACGCCGTACTGCTTGCCGAGCAGGGCCAGGAAGATCTGCGCCTTCTGGGTGCCGAAGCCGGGCAGGTCCTTGAGCCGGGCCAGCAGCTCCTTGCCGGTGGGGGCGTCGCGCCAGACCGCCTCGGCGTCGCCGTCGTAGTGCTCGACCAGGTGGGCGCACAGCTGCTGGACCCGCTTGGCCATCGAGCCGGGGAAACGGTGCACCGCGGGCTTCTCGGCGAACAGCGCGGCGAAGGCCTCCGGGTCGGCGGCGGCGATGGCGTGCGCGTCCAGGTCGTCCGCGCCCATCCGCCGGGCGATCACCCACGGGCCGCTGAACGCCTTCTCCATCGGCACCTGCTGGTCCAGCAGCATGCCCGTCAGGGCGGCCAGCGGACTGCGGCCGAGCAGGGCGTCGGCGTCGTCCTGCTGGGCGAGGTGGACGGCGGGGGCCATGGCGTGCTCCAGGGATAGGGATTCCCATCCTGGCAGCCGGCGTCCGGCGGCGCGTCCCGCAACACACCACCGGCGGGCGGGCCACACTGGGGGAATGACCCAACAGCGGCGGTTGATCGTGCTGCGGCACGCCAAGGCGGACTGGCCGGACGTGCCGGACGAGCTGCGCCCGCTGGCCGAGCGCGGGCGGGCCGACGCGGCGGCGGCCGGGCGCTGGCTGGCCGCGCACGCGCTGGTGCCGGACCGGGTGCTGTGTTCGACGGCGGTGCGCACCCGGCAGACCTGGGAGCTGGCCGAGCCCGCGCTCGGTGGCGCACCCGAACTCGTCCTGGAGCCCCGGGCCTACGACGCCGACGCGGACCAACTGATGGACCTGGTGCGGGCGTTGCCGCCGATGGTGCGCACCGCGATGCTGATCGGGCACCGGCCGGAGGTGCAGGAACTGGTGCTGGCGCTGGCCGGGGAGCGGGAGAGCGAGCCGCTGCGGCGGCTGCGGGAGAAGTTCTCCACGGCCGGGATCGCCGTCCTGGAGGTGCCCGGGGAATGGGGTCAACTCGTGCCGGGAAGTGCCGAGTTGACCGAGTACGCGGTGCCGCGCGGGTGAGTTGTCGGGCGTGATAGGCATGGGGCATGCGCTTCGACTCCGTGCCCAAGCCGCCCGCCGTGGCCGTCCGTCCGCAGGACGGGCGCGGCTACCCGGTGCCCGCGATCACGCCGTGGGACGGCGGGAGCCCGCAGTTCGGGCTGACCGACTACGAGCGGTCCGCGACCTGCGCGCGGGAGCGGCTGTGCTCGGTGTGCAACACGCTGATGCCGCGCGGGCCGGTGTGGCGGGTGGTCGGCGGCGAGGAGGCCGCGGCGATCGGCGAGGCGCTGGCGGCGGGCCGGCCGTACCGGAACATGGCGCCGACCATGGAGGCTCCCGGGCACCGGGCGTGCATGCTGTACGCGACGATGGTCTGCCCGTACCTGGGCCGCCCGAACGCCCGCCGGCACCTGACCGCCGATCAGGAGGCGGCCCCGGACGGCCTGACCGCGCACGTGGTGCGGGGGGCCGCCCGGGGCGAGCTGGGCGCCGTGGTGGGCTTCGAGGACTACGAGTTCGCGATCACTCCGAGCCGGGTGCTGTTCCGCTTCATCGACCCGGTGGAGTGGCTGCCGTACGACCTCGCGGACCAGCAACTCCCGCACCTGCAGGAGGAGTTGGCCCGGCAGGATCAGGAGCGGTAGGCGGGCAGGCCGACCGTGTCGGCCACCTTGTCGGGCTTGCCGCCCTTGGCGGGCACGGTGTAGATGCCGTCCGGGCCGCGGAACGCCACCGTTTTGCCGTCGTGCGAGATCACCGGCTGGGTGTAGTCCACGGTGGCGTCCGGGGTCAGGTCGACCTCCTTGGAGCCCTCCTCGATCGGCTTGGCGAAGATGTGGCTGTGGCCGTTCTGCGAGCGGACGAACACCACCTCGCCGTCGTCGGAGATCGCGGGCTGCGAACCCTTGGCGATCACCGCGCCGTTGGTGCGGGACAGCACGTCGTGGAAGTAGACCTGGCCGTCGTTCTTGTTGGCGTACACCGTCGAGCCGGCCTTGCCGGCCGAGTTCGCCCACAGGTTGCCGGTCTCCGGGAAGGGCGCCTGGCTCTCGGAGTCGCCGGTGTGCAGCTGCTCCGGCTTGGCGTTGGCCTTGGCCTCGACGGACAGCAGGCGCAGCGCCTTCTTGTCGTCCGCGGTGAACAGCAGGTAGGTGCCGGCGCCGTGCGGCTCGTCCGGGCCGAACACCTGCCAGGTCGGATGGGACCAGGTGGTGCCGGACGGGGCCTTGGCGACCACGGTCTTGTGGCCGCCGTCCGGGTCGGAGATCTCCAGGTTGCCGTTGCCGTCGACGAACGCGGCGTGCTTGCCGTCGGGGGACCAGGCGAGGTCGCGGACGACGGTGCCGAAGTCGACGGACTTGCCGTCCATCAGCACGGTGTTGGTGCCGGTGCTGATGGTCAGCTTGGTGCCGGCGGTCTTGTTCAGCTTGCCGCCGGCGGCGGGCGCGGAGGAGGAGGCGGCGGGCGCGTCGCTCGGGGCGTCGGCGGCCGGGCTCTCGGCGGCCTTGCCGGTGGCGGTGGCCGTGCCGGTGTCGCCGCCCTCCGGGTCGCAGGCGGTCAGCAGCAGCGCCGACCCGGTGGTGACCGCGGCCACCAGCAGGGCGGCGGCGGACCGGCGCAGGCGGGTGCGTTCGCTCATCGGATTCCCCCCATGGAAACGGATCTCTACGGTGGCGGCGGCCCGGTCGAGGACGGCCGGGCCGCCGCCGCGACGACAGAGTGTGCCTCGTGCACATCCTGTCAGCAAGCGCCGATGGCCCGGGCGGTGGGGACCGCGCAAGGGTGTCGGCGCGTCAGGGCCGGTTCGCGGACCCTGAATGCGCGAACCGGGGGGACGGTCGGGGCGGGCGGGTGTCCGGATCAGCCCCGGAAGGCGGGCAGGCCGACCGCGTCGGTGACCTTCTGCGGCTTGCCGCCTTTGGCGGGCACCGTCCAGATGCCGTCCGGGCCGCGGAAGGCGACGGTCGCGCCGTCGCGGGAGATGACGGGCTCGGTGAAGTCGACGGTGGCGTCCGGGGTGAGGTCGCGCTCCTGCTGGGCGTCGTCGTTGGTCCGCTCGAAGATGTGGTCGTGCCCGCCGATCGAGCGGACGAAGACCAGGTCGCCCTCGTCGTCGGCGGCGGGCTGCGAGCCCTTGGTGGTGGCGCCGCCCTGCTGCCGCAGGTAGTCGTCCCGGTGGTACACCTGGCCGTCGTCCTTGTTGGCGTACACGATCGTGCCGTGCGCGCCGGTCGAGCTCGGCCACAGGTTGCCGGTCTGCGGGGGCACCGCCGGGTTCTCGTCGGAGTACGGGTTCAGGCTGAGCGCCGCCGGGGTGCCGCCGGCCTTCGCGGGGACGGACAGCAGGCGCAGGACGCCTTTGTCCTCGGCGGCGAAGACGATGTTCTCGCGGCCCTTGTCGTACGCGTCCGGGGTGGTGACCTGCCAGGTCGGGTGGGACCAGGTCTGGCCGGACGGGGCGCGGGCGATCAGCACCTTGTGGCCGCCGTCCGGGTCGGAGGTCTGCAGGTTGCCGTTGCCGTCGACGAACGCGGCGTGCTTGCCGTCGGGGGACCAGGCGAGGTCGCGGACGACGGTGCCGAAGTCGACGGACTTGCCGTCCATCAGCACGATGTTGGTGCCGGTGCTGACGGTCAGCTTGGTGCCGGCGGTCCGGTTGAGGGTGCTCCGGGTCGGGGCGGGCGCGGTGCTGCCGGCCGGGGTGCTCGGGGCGGGGGTGGGGGACGGCGGGGCGGCGGCCGGGGTGCTCGGGGCGGCGGTGGTGCTGCCGGCGGTGCTGCCGGTGGTGGGGGACGGCCGGGCGGCGGCCGGAGAGCTCGGGGCGGCGGCCCGGGCGGTGGCGCCGTCAGGGTCGCAGGCGGTCAGCAGCAGGGCGCTGCCGGCGGTGACGGCGGACACCACGGCGACGGCGGCGGTACGGCGGAGGCGGGCGCGCGCGGACATGAATGACTACTCCCTGGGTGGGTGGACGGGGCGGGACGCTGCCCCGGGCGACGGGACCAGCCTGGCAGCCGGTCGTCCGCGCGGGGTGCGGGCGCTGTCACCGCCGTGCAACAGGCGCGGCGCGGGCCCTGTCGGGTGCGACGGCGGGCTTCGGCCGGCTGCGCTTCGCCGGGCGGCCGCGGGCGTCGCTGGTTAGCGTGGCTGGGCAGTGGTTCTTGCCCGCGGCCGGGCCCATCGCCGGGCCGCGGGTCCCCGACCCCCGACAGCGGAGCGAGAGGCACCATGGCTGCGCAACCCGAAGGCACCCCGGTCTGGGCGGACGCGATGTTCACCGACCTGGAGGGCGCGAAGAGCTTCTACGGCGAGGTGCTGGGCTGGACGTTCGGCGAGTCCTCCACCGAGTACGGCGACTACACGCAGGCGTACCGGGACGGCAAGGCGGTCGCCGCGATCGTCCCGCCGATGCCCGGGCAGGGCTCCGGGCAGTCGGCCTGGGTGCTCTACCTGGCCTCGGTGGACGTCGGGGCCACCGCCGAACGGATCCGGGCGGCCGGCGGCACCCTGCTGCTGGAGCCCATGCGGGTCGGCAGCTTCGGGTCGATGGCGCTCGCCACCGACCCGGCCGGGGTGGTGTTCGGCATCTGGCAGGGCGAGCAGCACACCGGCTTCGAACTGCGCGACGCGCCCGGCTCCTACGGCTGGGCGGAGGTGTTCACCAGGGACACCGCGGCCGCCAACTCCTTCTTCCCGCAGGTGTTCTCGTACGGGGTGCGCAGGATGGTCGACGACAACGTCGACTACAGCGTCTTCACCCTCGCGGACACGCCGGTGCTCGGCTCGATGGGCATGACGCCCGAAGTGCCCTCGCAGGTACCGTCGTTCATCAGCGTGTACTTCGTGGTGGAGGACTGCGACGCCGCGGCCGCCAGGGTCGCCGGGGCGGGCGGGCGGCTGGTGTTCGGGCCGCTCACCACGCCGTTCGGGCGGTTCGCGTCCTTCGTGGACCCGCAGGGCGCGGCGTTCTCGCTGATCGACCCGGCCACCGCGGAGGGCGAGCAGCCGGTCACGGTGGAGGTGGCCTGATGGTCACGCACCTGCCCGAACTCACCGGCGAGCGCTCGGACCTGCTCGCCGCGCTCGACAAGCACCGGGGCTTCCTGCGGTACACCGTGCGCGGCCTCACGGACGAGCAGGCGCAGCAGCGCACCACCGTCAGCGAACTCACCCTCGGCGGGCTGATCAAGCACGTCGCGGCCGTCGAGGAGCGCTGGATGCGGTTCGCGCTCGGCGGGGCGGAGGCGATGCGCTCCGAGGGCGCGCCGCCGCACGATGCGGAGGGCTGGGCGGCGCAGTTCCGGATGGCGCCCGGCGAGACCCTGGACGTCCTGCTGGAACGCTACCGGGCGGTCGCCGAACACACCGACGGCCTGGTCACCACCCTCGACCTGGACAGCGCCCACCCCCTGCCGTCCGCCCCCTGGTTCGAACCCGGCGCGGTGTGGAGCGTCCGCCGCGTCCTGCTGCACATCGTCGCGGAGACCGCCCAGCACGCCGGGCACGCCGACATCCTCCGCGAGACGCTGGACGGGCAGCGGACCATGGGCTGACTCAGTCGGCGACCTGGAGGACCAGTTTGCCGCGGAGGTGGCCCTGTTCGGCGTGGTGGTGGGCGGCGGGGGCCTGGGGGAGGGGGTAGACGGAGTCGATGGTGACGTGGAGGGCGCCGGTGGTGACCAGGGTGTCGAGGGTGGTGAGGTCGGGGCCGCTGGAGCGGACCTGCCAGAAGTCGGTGGTGATCAGGCCGAGGCGGGCGGCCCGGGCGGGGCGGTAGTCGCCGAGGAAGAGGGGGGCGATGCGGCCGCCCCGGCGGAGGGTGGGGAGGAGGCGGTGGGCGTCGGGGCCGCCGACGGTGTCGAGCAGGAGGTCGGCGTCGCGGACGGCGTCCTCGACGCGGGTGGTGGTGTAGTCGACGAAGCGGTGGACGCCGAGGCCGCGGAGGAATGCTTCGTGGCGGCCGGAGGCGACGGCGATCACCCGGACGCCGGCGGCGTGCAGGAGTTGGACGGCGAGGTGGCCGACGCCGCCGGCCGCGCCGACGACCAGGGCGGTGGTGCCGGGTTCGGGGCGCAGGTGGTGGTCGATGTACTGGTGGGCGGTGAGGCCGGCCATCGGGAGGGCCGCGCCGGTGAGGTGGTCGAGGGCGTCGGGCAGGGCGGCCAGGTGGTGGGCGGGCGCGGCGACGTATTCGGCGTAACCCGCGCCCCGGCCCGGGAAGTTGACCAGGCCGTGGACCCGGTCGCCGATCCGCCACCGGGGCTCGGGGTCGGGGCCGAGGGCGGCGACGGTGCCGGAGATGTCGCTGCCGAGGATCAGCGGGAGGGACAGCCGGGGGCGGTGCTCGGCGGGGACGGCCGGGAAGTTGCGGCGGGCGTACCAGTCGGGCGGGTTGACGCCCGCCGCGTGCACCCGGACCAGCACCTCGCCGGGGCCGGGCACCGGGCGCGGCACCCGTTCCGGCACCAGCACCTCCGGGTCGCCGAAGGCGTGCATGCGCACCGCCCACATGGTCGTCGGGTCGTTCATGGAGTTCCCCCTCCGCAGGCCGAGGAGCGCTGCCGTAGGATGCGGAGCGCTGCTCCGGAAAGCTAAGCGGAGCACTGCTCCAGATGTCAACGACGGGAATCGACATGGCCGTTGAGCCGACCGCCCGGGCGCCGCGGGCGGACGCCCGGCGCAACCGGGACCGACTGCTGGAGACCGCCGCCGAGGTGGTCGCCGAACAGGGCGCGCAGGCCTCGCTGCGGGACGTCGCCCGGCGGGCCGGCGTCGGACTCGGCACGCTGTACCGGCACTTCCCGAGCCGGGAGGCGCTGCTGGAGGCGCTGCTCGCCCAGCGGTTCGAGCAACTGGCGGGTCTGGCCGAGGAGTTGGCGGCGGGCGGCGATCCGGAGGCGGCGCTGACCGACTGGCTGCGGGAGTTCTGCCGGGGCGCGGGCGCGTACCAGGGGCTGCCGGAGACGCTGATGGCCACGCTGCGCGACCCGGCCTCGCCGCTGCACGGCAGTTGCACGGCGATGCGGGAGGCCGGGGGCGGGCTGCTGGCCGCCGCGCAGCGGGCCGGGCGGATCCGGGCGGACGTCACCGGCACCGACCTGTTCGCGCTGGCGAACGCCGTCAGCTGGATCGCCGACCAGGCGCCGTCGCTGGCCCAGCGGCGCGAGCACCTGTTCCGGCTGGTGCTGGACGGGCTGCGGGCCTGAGCGGGCTGCGGGCCTGAGCGGGCCCGCCGGGAGGGTCAGTCGGCGTCGAGGACGCTGCGGTAGTAGTCGATCTTGTCGCGCAGGTGGGTACGCCGGCGCTCCAGCAGGGCGATCTGGTCGTTGACGGCGGTGTCGTGCTTCTCCAGCAGGGCGATCCGGTCGCGCAGGCTGTCCGGGCCCTCGGTGCGGGCGAGTTCGGCGTAGCGGCGCATGTCGGCGATCGGCATGCCGGTGTCGCGCAGGCAGCGCAGGATGCCCAGCCAGCTCAGGTCGTCGGGGGTGAAGCGGCGGTGGCCGCTGGTGGCGCGGGTGATGGAGGTGAGCAGGCCGATGCGCTCGTAGTAGCGCAGGGTGTCCAGGGTGAAGCCCGAGCGTTCGGCGGCCTCGGCGGGGGTGAGCAGCTGTTGAGTCGTCACGACGGCGATTGTGCCTGCTGGTTCGGCGTGGCGCAGCGGGTGAAGCGTTCGCCCCAGGCGGCCATCAGGGCGGTGAGTTCGGGCGGGGAGACGATCCGGAAGTCGGCGTCCAGGGAGCCGATCGCCATCGCGGGCCAGTCGAGGGCCTCGGCGTTCATCAGGAGGCGGCAGCGGCCCGCGTCCACCTCCTCGATCTCGACCCAGAAGCCGATCCGCTGCCGGACGGCTTCCGCGGGGGCGTCGATCAGGACCTCGACCCGGTGCGGGCGGGACTGGCCGGTGAGGCCGGCGCGGACGAACTCGGCGGCGTCGGCGGCCGGGAGGGTGCGCGGGCGGAAGTGGGCGCCGGTCTGGGCGGGCGCGGTGAGCCGGTCCAGGCGGAAGGTGCGCCAGTCCTGCCGGGTGAGGTCGTAGGCCACCAGGTACCAGCGGCGGCCGAGCCGGACGAGGTGGTGCGGCTCGGTGTGGCGTTCGCCGTTGCGGCCGTCCGCGGTGCCGTACTGGAAGCGCAGCCGTTCGGTGTCGCGGCAGGCCAGGGCGACGGCGGTGAGGGTGTCGGGGTCGATCCGGGCGCCGGTGTCGCCGCCGCCGTTGCTGCCGCGCCAGCCGGCCGGGACGGTGACGGTGCGCAGCGCGTCCACCCGGCGGCGCAGCCGGGCCGGCATCACCTGCACCACCTTCGCCAGCGCCCGCACCGAGGCCTCGGCCAGGCCCTCGACCACGCCGTCCGCCGCCGCCTGGAGCCCGACCGCCAGCGCCACCGCCTCCTCGTCGTCGATCACCAGCGGCGGCAGGGCGGCGCCGGCGGCCAGCTGGTAGCCGCCGTCCACGCCGCGACGCGCCTCCACCGGGTAGCCGAGCTCGCGCAGCCGGTCGACGTCGCGCCGCAGGGTGCGGGCGGAGACGCCGAGCCGGGAGGAGAGCTCCTCGCCGGGCCAGTAGCGGTGGGACTGGAGCAGGGTGAGCAGCCGCAGGGTGCGGGCACTGGTGTCGGCCATGGTCGGATCCTCCTCCTATTGCGGACGGAAACTGGCCGCAATGGCCCCTAGTGTGGAACACGAGAGCGGGAGAGCGCACCGGAAAGGTGCGGAACTCGCTTGCAGGGCAGTGCAGTTGAACGTTGCTACCGAGAGGCGAGACGATGACCGCGACCACTGAGATCACCGCCGGCCAGTACCCCGCCGCGACCCTCGCCGACCAGCAGCTGACCGGCGAGCAGGCCGACATGCTGGCCGCGCTGCAAGCGGCCCGGCACTTCATGCGGCTCACCGCCCGCGGCCTGGACGACGAGCAGGCCCGGCGCCGCACCACCGTCAGCGAGCTCACCATCGGCGGCCTGATCAAGCACGTCACCACGGGCGAGCGGCTCTGGGCGGCCTTCATCGAGATCGGGCCGGCCGCGCTGCCGGACTTCATGAACTTCACCGAGGCCGACTACCGGGCGCGCGCCGACGACTTCCGGCTGCTGCCCGACGAGACGCTGGCCGGCGTGCTGGCCGCCTACGAGGCCGTGGCCGCCGCCACCGACCAGCTGGTGGCGAACCTGACCGACTTCGGCGCGTCCCACCCGCTGCCCGCCGCGCCCTGGTTCACCTCCGGCGAGAGCTGGTCCGCGCGCCGCACCCTGCTGCACATCGTCGCGGAGACCACCCAGCACGCCGGGCACGCCGACATCGTCCGGGAGGCGCTGGACGGGGCCAAGAGCATGGGCTGACGCCCGCGAACTGCCTTGTGGGCCCGCATGGTTGACTTCGAGTCGGCCGCGCGGGCCCTCGGCGTTCCGGGAGATTCTCCGGCGTTCGTGTCACAACCGGGTGCGGTCGGCACTCTCGGGGTGCAACCGTGAGAGGAGAGACGCGATGACCGACCGACCGCCGCCGACGATGTCGGGGCCGCCTTCGGGGCCGACTACGGGGCTGCCTTCGGGGCCGCTTTCGGGTTCGGAGTCGGAGGAGGTGACGGAGGTGTTCACCCGCCATCGGGAGCTGCTGTTCTCGATGGTCTACAACCTGCTGGGCACCGTCGCCGACACCGAGGACGTGCTGCAGGAGACCTGGCTGGCCTGGTCCGGCCGCCACCGCAACGCCGACGCCGGGCCGGTCGTCCACCCGCGCGCCTACCTGGTGCGCACCGCCGTCAACACCGCGCTCGCCCGGCAGGCCGAGATCAGCCGGCGGCGGGAGAGCTACTTCGGGCCCTGGCTGCCCGAACCCCTGGTCACCGCGGTCGAGTCGGAGAGCGACGGGGAGCGGGCCGAGGCGGTGTCCTTCGCGCTGCTGGTGGTGCTGGAGACGCTCACCCCGCTGGAGCGGGCCGTGTTCGTGCTGCACGAGGTGTTCGGGCACAGCCACCCGGAGACCGCCGCGATCCTCGGCCGCAGCCCCGCCGCCGTCCGCCAACTCGCCCACCGCGCCCGCGAACACGTCCAGGCCCGGCGGCCGCGCTTCCGCGCCGACCCGGACCTGCGCCGCAAGGCCACCGAGCGGTTCACCACCGCCGTCGGCGACGGCGACCTCGACGGACTGCTGCGCCTGCTCGCCCCCGAGGTCACCCTGTGGGCGGACGGCGGCGGCAAGGCCGCGGCGGCGGGCTCGCGGGCCGTGCGCGGGCGGGACAAGGTCGCCCGGCTGCTGGTCGGCAACGCCGCCCGCGCGCCCCGCGACCTGCGGGTGCGGTGGGCCACCGCCAACGGCGACCCGTCGGCCGTGCTGCTGGTCGGCGGCGCGCCGTTCGCGGTGCTGGTGCTCGACCTGGCGCCAAACGGCGACCAGGTCACCGCCATCTGGTTCGTCACCAACCCCGACAAGCTCGCCCGGGTCGACGGGGCGGACGGCGTGTCAGGAACCGGCGCCCGGCGCCGGCAGGGCGAGGAAGAGGAGTGAGGGACACGATGAAACTGACCGTACTGGCCGCCACCGGCGGCATCGGACGACACCTGCTGGAGCAGGCGCTGGCGGCCGGGCACGACGTCACGGCGGTGGTGCGCAACCCCGACAAGCTGGGCGAACAGCACTGGGCGCGGGTGGTGCGGGCCGACCTGGCCACCGCCGGGCCGGACGAGCTGCGGGCCGCGGTGGAGGGCGCGGACGCGGTGCTGTCCGGGCTCGGCGCGGTCGGCAGGGCCGGGGTCGGGGTGGCCGAACACGGCACCCGGGCCGTCGTCGGGGCGATGCGGCAGACCGGAGTGCGGCGGCTGGTGGTGGTCAGCGCCGCGCCGATCGGCACCGTGCCCTCCCCGGACCGGCCGCACCCGCCGCGCCACGACCCCGGCGAGGGGCCGGTGATGCGGTACGTGCTGACGCCGCTGGTGAAGCGGGCGCTGCGGGCGCACTACGCGGACCTGGCGCGGATGGAGGACGTGGTGCGCGCCAGCGGCCTGGACTGGACGGTGGTCCGGCCGCCCCGGCTCACCGACAAGCCGCTCACCCGCGACTACCGGACCGCCTACGGCCGCAACCTGCGCGGCGGCGGCACCGTCTCCCGGGCGGACGTCGCGCACTGCATGCTGCGCAGCCTGGGGGAGGCGGAGACCGTGGGGCAGATCCTCGGCATCGCGGACTGACCGGGCCGGGCCGGGCGGGAGGGGGCGGGAGGGGGCTGGGCGAGCGGGCGCCGGGCGAGCGGTCGGCGGGGCGAGCGGTCGGCGGGGCGGGGGGTTGGGCGGGCCTAGGCTGAAGGGATGTCTGCTCCTCGTCTGCGCCGGGTGGCCGTGCTGGTCCTGGACGGTGCCAAGCCGCTCGACGTCGGGATCCCGGCGCAGGTGTTCTCCACCCGCGCGAGCATGCCGTACGAGGTGCGGGTCTGCGGGGCGGCGCCCGGGCTGGTGGCCGGCGGGGACGGGCTGTCGTACCACGTGGCGCACGGGCTGGAGGCGTTGGAGTGGGCGGAGTCGGTGTTCGTGCCCGGCTACCGCCACCCCGACCGGGACGACCCGCCGGCCGCCGTGGTCGAGGCGCTGTGCGCGGCGCACGCCCGCGGGGCCCGGCTGGCGGCGATCTCCACCGGGGCGTTCGCGCTGGCCGCCACCGGGCTGCTGGACGGCCGCCGCGCCACCACGCACTGGCACTACACCCGGGCGCTGGCCGCCAAGTACCCGCGGGTGCGGGTGGACGAGAACGTGCTGTTCGTGGACGAGGGCAGCGTGCTCACCTCGGCGGGCGCGGCGTCCGGCATCGACCTGTGCCTGCACGTGCTGCGCAGCGACCTCGGGGTGGCCGCGTCCAACCACACCGCGCGGCGGCTGGTGGCCGCGCCGTACCGCAGCGGCGGCCAGGCGCAGTACGTGCCGCGCAGCGTGCCGGAGCCGGTCGGCGAACGGTTCGCCGCCACCCGGGAGTGGGCGCTGCACCGGCTGGACGAGCCGCTGACGGTGCGGACGCTGGCCCGGCACGCCGCCGTCTCGCCGCGCACCTTCTCCCGGCGGTTCGTCGAGGACACCGGGTACACGCCGATGCAGTGGGTGCTGCGGGCCCGCGTCGACCTGGCCCGTGAGCTGCTGGAACGCTCCGAGCACAGTGTCGAGCGGATCGCGGCGGAGACCGGCCTGGGCACCGGCGCGAACCTGCGCACGCACTTCCAGCAGATCCTCGGGACGACGCCGAGCGAGTACCGGCGGACCTTCGCGAAGGGGGAGTGACGGAGCGGAGGGAAAGCGGTTTCCCGCTGGCTTGGAAAGCGGTTTCCGGTTGGGGCCGGAAAGCGCTTTCCCGTTGGTGTGCGGGCGGGGTGCGGCGTTGGCACGATCCTTTCGAACCGTGGCACGGACGCCACTGCCACCGGCCGCCGGTGCGAGCGAAAGTGGAGGCGTTCACCCAGCGCACAGAAGGGCACCTCTCATGACCCGCATCGCCGTCAACGGATTCGGCCGCATCGGACGCAACGTGCTGCGCGCCCTGCTGGAGCGCGACAGCAAGCTGGAGATCGTCGCCGTCAACGACCTCACCGAGCCGACCGCGCTCGGCCGGCTGCTGGCCTACGACACCACCTCGGGCCGGCTCGGCCGTCCGGTGAGCGTCGAGGGCGATGTCCTGGTGGTCGACGGCCGCCGGATCAAGGTGCTGGCCGAGCGCAACCCCGTCGACCTGCCGTGGGCCGAGCTCGGGGTGGACATCGTGCTGGAGGCCACCGGCCGGTTCACCTCCGCCGAGGCCGCCCGGGCGCACCTGGCCGCCGGTGCGAAGAAGGTCCTGGTCTCCGCGCCCTCCGACGGCGCCGACGTCACCCTCGCCTACGGCGTGAACACCGACGCGTACGACCCGGCCGCGCACACCATCGTCTCCAACGCGTCCTGCACCACCAACGCGCTGGCCCCGCTGGCCGCCGTCCTCGACGAACTGGCCGGCATCGAGCACGGGTTCATGACCACCGTGCACGCCTACACCCAGGAGCAGAACCTCCAGGACGGCCCGCACCGCGACCCGCGCCGGGCCCGGGCCGCCGGCGTCAACATCGTGCCGACCACCACCGGCGCCGCGAAGGCGATCGGCCTGGTGCTGCCGCAGCTCGACGGCAAGCTGTCCGGCGACTCGATCCGGGTGCCCATCCCGGTCGGCTCGATCGTCGAGCTGAACACCACCGTCTCCCGCGACGTCACCCGCGAGGAGGTGCTCGCCGCCTACCGCGAGGCCGCCGCGGGCAAGTTGGCGGGCGTGCTGGAGTACTCGGACGACCCGCTGGTGTCCTCCGACATCACCGGCAACCCGGCGTCCTCGATCTTCGACTCGGAGCTCACCCGGGTCGACGGCCGCCACGTCAAGGTGGTCGCCTGGTACGACAACGAGTGGGGCTTCTCGAACCGCGTCATCGACACGCTGGAGCTGCTCGCCGCGAGCTGAAACGGCCAGCTGCCACCGCGAGTGCCACCGTCGAGAGGGGCCCGTACCGCGCGCATCGCGGTGCGGGCCCCTCGGCGTGTGCGCGGGCCGGGGCCGGTCAGCGCGGGTGGGGGTCCATCAGGTGGTGCTGCCAGGCCCAGGCGGCGATCTCGACGCGGTTGCGGGCGCCGAGTTTCTGCTGGACGGCGGTCAGGTGGCTCTTCACGGTGCTGAGGGTGATGAACAGGTCGGCGGCGATCTCCTGATTGGTGCGGCCCCGGGCGATGGCGCGCACCACCTCGGTCTCGCGGGCGGACAGCGGGCGGCCCGGCGGCGAGACCGAGGTGGTGCGCGCCGGGGCCCCGGAGGTGAGGCCGCGCAGCAGGCGGAGGGTGAGGGACGGGGAGATCAGCGCGTCACCGGCGTGCGCGGCCCGGACCGCCTCGATCAGCAGGGCCGGCGCCGCGCCCTTGAGGACGAAGCCGACCGCGCCCGCGTGCAGCGCGCCGTGCACGTACTCGTCGAGGTCGAAGGTGGTGACCACGACCACCCGCAGCGGGTCCGGGACACCCGGCCCGGCCAGGGCGCGGGTGACGTCGATGCCGTCCAGGCCGGGCATCCGGATGTCGACCAGGCAGACGTCGGGCCGCAGCCGGCGGGCCAGTTCGACCGCCTCGGGTCCGTCGGCGGCCTCGCCGACGACGGTCAGGTCGTCCTGGTCCTCCAGGATCAGCCGCAGGCCGCTGCGGATCATCGCCTGGTCGTCGGCGAGCAGGACGCGGATGGTCATCGGGCGGCGCCTTCGGATGCGGTGCCTTCGGGGGCGGGGAGCCCGGTGCGGGCGGTCCGGCCGTCGGCGGGGACGG
Organism: Kitasatospora sp. NPDC004531; assembly: GCF_053602195.1. NCBI lineage: Bacteria > Bacillati > Actinomycetota > Actinomycetes > Kitasatosporales > Streptomycetaceae > Kitasatospora > Kitasatospora sp. NPDC004531. The sequence continues at coordinate 30,562 of NZ_JBSGDD010000007.1, forward strand.
GGAGTTCGGCGCGGACGGTCCAGCCGCCGGCCGGTCCGGGGCCGGCGCTGAGGGCGCCGCCGAGGGCCTCGACGCGTTCGCGCATGCCGAGCAGGCCGAAGCCGGCCGGTCGGCGGTGACGGGAGGGGGCGGGGGCGGCGTCGTCGGTGACGGTGACGGTGAGCGTGCCGGGCGCGTGGGCGACGGCCACCTCGGCGGTGCGGGCGTGCGCGGCGTGGCGGGCGACGTTGGTCAGCGACTCCTGGACGATCCGGTGCACGGTGGTGGCGACCTCCGGCGGCCACGGCTCCGCCGCGTCCCGGTCCGGCAGCTGCAGCCGCACCTCCGGGCCGTGGCCGTCGAACCGCCGTACCAGCTCGGCGAGTTCGGCCGGCCCGGGAGCGGCGGGAGCGGTTCCCGGGGTGTCGTCGACGGCCCGCAGCAGGCCGACGACGCGGCGCATCGCGGAGAGCGCGTCCGCGCCCGCCGTCTCGATGCCGGCGAGGGTGTCGTCCAACTGCTCGGGGCGCTTGCGGGCGACGATCCTGGCCGCCTGCGCCTGCACCACCACACCGGTGATGTGGTGCGCCACCAGATCGTGCAACTCCCGTGCCAGCGCCAGGCGTTCGTCGCGGCGGGCGGCCTCGGCAGCGGCCCGGCGGCGGTGGTCCAGCAGCCGCAGCCCGAGACCGGCGGCGAGCGCCAGCGCCCACACCTCGATGCCGACCCGGAACGGCGTCGCCGGGGGCTGCGCCGCCAGCAGGCCCGCCGTCATCAGCGCCAGCCCCGACCCGGCGAGCGCCGCGGCCGGACGCCACGGCAGCGTCCGCACGGCGGAACCGCCCAGCACCAGCAGCCCGAGCACCGCCGCCGCTCCCGGCTCGCCGGGAAGCCCCGCGAGACGGGCGGTCACCGCTGCCGCCGCCGCCACCGCCAGGCCCAGGGCCGCCGCGAGCCCGCGACGGCGGGCCCGCCCCAGCGCCAGCGCGCACACCACCGCGCCGGTCGCCGCGTCCAGGGCCCACACGCGGCCCTGCGACGCGTACTGGGCTGCCATCAGCAGCAGCACCAGGGCGAAGACCGCGCCCAGGGCCGCGTTTCCCACGAGGGAGGTTCGTCTCACGCGGCAACGGTAGGGGACGGGGGTGGGGCGGTGGACCGGCCGAAAGTACGAGGGGCGGGCAGAGGAACGCACGTCAGCCGGGTCGCGACCACGTGCAGGTGAGTGCGCTGCGTCGCGACCTCGCGGTTGGGACGAGCGCGAGATCGTCGGTGCAGCCGGGTTGATTGGCACCGGGCCGTTGACGTCTGCCGCCGGGCGTGCCCCTGGCGGTGGAGTTGCTCGCGCTCATCGCACCGGAAGAGCGAAGCCCCCGGCGATCTCGCCAGGGGCTCAACTGCGGTACAGGTTCGACAAGTTGGCTTCAGGAGCTGCGGAACTTCCCGCTTCCCGCCGCTTCGGTGAAGGCGGCCCAGGCGGCCGGGGCGAAGGTCAGAACAGGTCCGCTCGGATCCTTGCTGTCTCGCACGAAGGTAAGGCCATGGGTCGCTTCGAAGTCGTGGCAGGCTTCAACGCAGTCGCCGCCGCCACCGCTGTAGCTCGACTTGTGCCATGCGGCGTCGCGAAGGTGCGCGATGCTGGGGATGGGCACCACCATTTTGGAATCCTCTCCGGATCTTGCGCATTGCGGCCACCGTGTCCGCCTGGGACAAGGCGTTCGCCTGCAAGAGATCGTAATCGGTGTGCCAGTCATTGATGGGGGCGAGATTCCTTGTCAGGTAACCGCGTTCGGGTGTCTCGGTGTATGCCGCCAGCTGGTTGTCGGACAGGGTGAGCAGGGTCAGCGGGTGGCTGAAGGGTCGGAGCGATCCGGAGGTGAACGGCATGACCTGGAGTACCACCCTCGGATGGTCTGCAAGGGCGAGCAGATGATCCAGCTGCCTGACCATGATCTGCGCGTTGCCCATGACGGAGTGCAGACAGCCTTCGTCCAGTACGACCTGAAGCCGTGGGCCTGCCGACTGGTCGAGTACTGCCTGCCTGGCCATCATGACGTTGACCCGCTCCTCGGCCTGCTCGGCTGTGATGCTGCCTCGACCGACGTAGCCGGCTTCAACTTCTTCGGCGTACTCCCGGGTTTGGAACAGGCCGTGAACCAGTCCGGTCTTGAAGATCCGGATCAAGCGAGCCCGGGCCTCAAGGACCATGTACTCCCTGAAGCCTTCGAGGAGAGAGGTGGAGCCGAGGAGGTACCAAGCGCCCTCCAGCGCGCCGTCCGCGTCGAGCGCCCGGTCCATCGTTCGAACGAAGTTCACAGGCGGGAGCCTCCGACCGTTCTCGATCATGGAGACGTACGTCCCGGTGCAGTTGGCTCGGGCCGCTAGTTCGTCCTGGGTCAGCTTCGCGGCTTTCCGCAGCTCACGCACCTTGAACCCGAAAGCGGCGAGCGGTCCTGATGCTAGGTCAAGTTTGTTGATCCGCACGGGCGTTCCATTCCTATCTAACAAACAGGACTGTGGATTTCCAGCGCTGGTGATCGTAGTCCCCGGGTCCGATCCTGGTTGCACATCGACGACAGGATGGAGACAGGCAGTGACCACCATGCATGCGCCCCGGTGCCCGGGCGGGCCCAATGTGGCGATGCGGGAGTTGCGTGGGGATCTCTCGCCGAGGGAGTTCGCCATGAGGATTCGCAGGGCCGGGCGGGAGATCGGGGAGCAGGTGGCGTGCGACGCGCGCTATGTCGGGCGGGTGGAGGCGGGGGAGATCCGCTGCCCGTACTACGTCTACCGGCGGGTGTTCCGGCACATGTGGCCGGAGAAGTCGTTGGCGGATCTCGGGTTCGTCCCGCGAGGGGCGGTTCGCCGGGGTCCGCGGCTGGAGCCGGAGCCTTCTGCGGTCGGCTCTCGGCAGCCGGCCGTGACGGCCGTGGGCGCTCGCGCGGCGTGATGGACGGGAAAGCTGCTCGGACGACGCACGGCTCGAAGAGTGTTCGTGAGCGTGCGCGGCGGATCTCGGATGGCCTGCGCGGGTTGTTCGGCCGTCCCGCGCTCACCCTGGCGGTCAGGGGCGGGGGCCTCAAGGTCGCGATCCGGACGGACCCGTCGGAGATGACGGCCGAGATGACGACGGCGGTCCTGCGCGTACTCGCCGGGGGCGACGCGTTCGGACATGACCGGGTTCCGCGCCGCAACGGGGTGTGGTCCGAGGTCCGTCCGTCCTCCGAAGAAGAAGTCGAGGTGCCACTGCCATGACCCGCCTGCCCGTTCCCGTCCCGCACTTCTCGCCCGGCCACCGCGACCTGGTGTGGCGGGCGGTCCGGCCCGACCCGGACGGCATCCTGGTCCCGGACGGTGTGCTCATCGCCGAATCGACGGACGGCGTGGCCCTGACCGTGGCCGACGACCACCGGGACCGCGTCCTCGTGCTCGACGCGGACCACTGGGCCGACCTGTGCGACGCCATCAAGTCCGGTCTGTTGGACGGGCTCCTCGGGGGCCGCATCATGTGCGAGGACCCGAACCGCCTGCTGAATCCCGCACCGCCCGTACCCGCCCTGGGCCTGCTCGGCTCCCAGCCTCGGAAAGCGGCTGCGGTCTCGCGCGGACCGGCGCTGCACTGCTGACGCGGTTACCGCAGGCGTTCCCGGCTCACTCGGGCGATGCCGGGCGGGCCTACTCGTCCCCTCGGGCCGGCCGCTGGTCCGGCGGCACCACTGCGGACCCCTTGCCCCAGCACAGTCGCGGAACGACAGGAACGGGAGCGGCACAGGGCCGTTCTCCGGGCGCAGGTTCAGGGTGTGTCCCGCCGTCGGGCCGGGTTGTTCGCCACGGCGTACGGGCTCCCCGATCTGGCCGGGTTCGAGCACGATCTGCGCAACGCGGCCTGAGGCTTCCGCGGACCGGCCGAAAGTACGACCGGGGGGTGGGGGGACCGTACCTTCGGCCGCTGTGTGGGGGGTGGGGGCGGCGGGAGGGTGGGGTGCATGAGTGGATCGATGGTTGGGGCCGCGTTGGCGGCGGTGGCCGAGAAGACCGAGCGCAGCCCGCTGCTGTACGCGTGGTGGGCGCTGCAGGTGGGTGTGTTGATCGGGATCGGGTGGGGTGTGGTGCGTCTGGTGCGGGCCTGGCGGGCGCGGCGGGCGGGCGAGGGGGACGGGCAGTGGTGACGCCGGTGCTGGAGGCGGTCGGGCTCGGCAAGCGGTACGGGCGCCGAGTCGCGCTGCGGGACGTCGAGTTGAGCGTTCCGGCGGGACGGGTGGTCGGCCTGGTCGGGCCGAACGGTGCGGGCAAGTCGACGTTGCTGCAGCTGGCGTGCGGGCTGATCGCGCCGACGGCGGGCCGGATCCGGGTGCACGGCGCGGAACCGGGGACGCGTCCGGATCACCTCGCGCGGGTCGGGTACGTCGCCCAGGACACCCCCGTCTACGCCGATCTGACCGTCGGCGAGCACCTGCGGCTGGGCGCCCGGCTCAACTCGCGCTGGGACGCCGCGCTCGCCGAACGGCGGCTCGCCCGTGCGGAGTTGGACCCGGCGCAGAAGGCGGGCCGACTGTCCGGCGGGCAGCGGGCGCAGCTCGCGCTCACCGTGGCGGCGGCGAAGCGGCCGGACCTGCTGATCCTCGACGAGCCGGCCGCCGCGCTCGACCCGCTGGCCCGGCACGCCTTCCTGGACCACCTGATGGAGTCCGTCACCGAGCTCGGCGCGACCGCCGTCCTCTCCTCGCACGCGCTGCCCGACGTTGCCCGGGTCTGCGACCACCTGGTGGTGCTGGCCCGGGGGCGGGTCCAACTGCACGGCGACACCGGGCCGTTGCTCGCCGATCACGCCCGCGCGACCGGCCGGCCGGCGGACCTGGAGGAACTCGTCCTCGCCCACCTCGCCGACGCCGACCGTTCGCCGGCCGCCCGAACGGAGGCCGGCCGATGATCTGGCTGACCTGGCGCCAGTTCCGCACCCAGGCGCTGATCGGTCTGGGCTCGCTGCTCCTGCTGACCGGCTACCTGCTGCTGCTCGGCCTCGACATCCACCGGGCCCAGCAGGACACCCTGGCGCACTGCGCCGCCCGCGCCGACTGCACCGGCCCGCTGGCCGCGTTCGCCGACCGCTACCGGCTGCGCACCGACCTGCTCGGCTACCTGCTGCTGGTGCTGCCGGCCGTGCTCGGCGCGTTCTGCGGGGCGCCGCTGGTCGCCCGCGAGTTCGAGGCGGGGACGCACCGGCTGGTGTGGAACCAGAGCATCACCCGGCGACGCTGGCTGGCGGTCAAGTTCGCGGTGGTGGGCGGGAGTTGCACGGCGGCCACGGCGCTGGCCGCACTGCTGCTCGGCTGGGCGGCCGGCCCGGTGCTCGCCGTGCAGGGGGCGCGCTTCGAGCCCGTCGCGTTCGCCTCGCACGGGGTGGCGCCCGCCGGGTACGCCGCGTTCGCGTCCGTGCTCGGCGCCACGCTGGGCCTGTACCTGCGGCGCACCGTCCCCGCGATGGCCGTCACACTCGCGGTGTTCACCGCCGTGCAGCTGGCCGTCCCGGCCCTGGCCCGGCCGCACTACCGGGCGCCCGAGCGGACGAGTGTGCAGCTGACCGCGCCGATCGTGGCCAACCTCAGCAAGATCGGCACCTACGGCGACATCGGCGGCCTGCGGGTGCCCGGCGGGCCGTGGGTGGTCGACACCAGCGCGATCCTCGACGAGTCCGGCGCACCGGTCGGGCACAGCGCGTGGTTCCAGGACTGCATGGACCACAGCTCGCTCACCGACCTGCCCGCGTGCCTGGCCGACCACCGGATCCACGTGGAGATCACCCAGCAGCCCGCCGACCGCTACTGGACCTTCCAGGCCGTCGAGAGCGCCCTGTTCGCCCTGCTCACCGCCCTCGCCGCCGTCCTCGCGGCGCGCCGGCTGCGCACCCGGACCGACTGACCGGAAGGCGCGCGGAAAAGTCTGACAACCTTTCGTCGTGTTCGGGCGTGTGGTCGGTGTGAGCCGAGAAACCGAGGACGACGCCTACGCGGCCTTCGTCGCGACCGCCTGGCCGAGGCACCTGCGCACGGCCACCCTGATCACCGGGGACCGGCATCGCGGCGAGGAGCTGCTGCAGGACTGCCTGGTCAAGCTGTACGTCCGCTGGCGACGGGTGACCTCCGACGATCCGCACGCGTACCTGCGCCGGATGCTCGTCAACGGGCACATCAGCTGGTGGCGCCGCCGACGTCGGGAGCTGCTCACCGACGACCTGCCGGACCTGCCCGGCGGGGCCGGCGGTGAGTACGACAGCGCGGACGAACTCCGGCGCGCGCTGCGGTCGTTGGCGCCAAGGCAGCGGGCGGTGGTGGTGCTGCGGCACCTGGAGGACCTCTCCGAGAAGGAGACCGCCGACATCCTCGGTTGCTCGGTCGGCACCGTCAAGAGCCAGCACTCACGGGCGATGGCCCGGCTGCGCACCGTCATGTCGAACAGTCGGCCGGAGGGCCGGCCGAGGAGCCAGGAGGCTGTCAGCCCATGAGCACCGATGAGCACGAGGAACTGTCGCACGCGCTGGAGGAGTTGGCCGACCGGCAGCCGCCGCCCGGCTCCGCGCCGACGGCGGATCTGCTGCGGCGCGGCCGTCGCCGCCGGCTGGTGCGTTCCGCCGCCATGACGGGCACGGCGGTGGCCGTCGCCGCGGTCGCCCTGGGGGGCCTGTTCGCGGGCACCCCGGTGGACACCGCCGCCGGCATCGGGCCGGCGGCCGGCGCGACCGTGTCGGACAAGCCCACGGGGTCGGCGAAGCCGTCGGGGACGCCGTCGACCAAGCCCACCGGGTCGGCGAAACCGTCCGGCACGCCGACCGGCAAGGACCAGCCCAAGCCGTCCGGCACGCCGTCGACCAAGACCAGCAACAGCCCCGTGCTGAACCCGCGGGTGGAGGAGCTGCTGGCGGCGCGGAGGCCGGCCGGTTACCGGCTGACGAACGCCTTCAGCGATCCGGACCCGGAGCCCGGGTCGGGGGTGCGGTACCGGGTGGTGGCGACGGAGGGCCTGTTCCGGGATTCGGACCGGCGGGGCGGCGACATCAGCATGGCGATCACCCATGTGCAGGGAATGCCGCAGGGGGCGACGTACCAGCCGAACCCGAGCTGCGGCGGGGCGTCCAACTGCACGGTCACGCACCGCCCCGACGGCAGCGTGCTGATGGTCACGCTGTCTCCGGCGGTGCATGACATCTTCTGGTGGGAGGCCACCCTCTACCGCACCGACGGCAGCCTGATCACCGCCCGGGAGAGGAACTCTCCGGAGATGGGGGAGGACCCGGTGTTCCCGCCGATCCTCGACGGGGACCAGCTCGCGGCGCTCGCCCTGGACCCGGTCTGGACGCAGGTGGTCGACCAGCTCGAAGCCCAGTTCCACTGATCCTGGGGAAGCGGCGCCCCCGGGGGGCGCACCGATACCCGAACGGCGCACCGTCGAGGAGAGTCCTCGACGGTGCGCCGGTCGGCGTCGGGGTGTCCGGGCGGCTACTTGGGCTCGCGGTCGAACTGGGCGCGGGACCAGGCGTAGCCGAGCACGGTGAGGGCGGCGCACCACAGCAGGGCGATCCACCAGTTGTTGCCGATGTGGGTGCCGAGCAGCAGGCCGCGCAGGGTCTCGATGGCGGGGGTGAACGGCTGGTACTGGGCGATGGGCTGGAACCAGCCGGGCATCGAGTGCAGCGGGACGAAGGCGCTGGAGATCAGCGGCAGCACGATCAGCGGCAGCGCGCTGTTGCTCGCGGCCTCCGCGTTGGGGCTGCCCAGGCCCATGCCGACGGCGATCCAGGTGAGGGCGAGCGCGACCAGCACCAGCAGGCCGAACGCGGCCAGCCACTCCAGTGCGCCGGCGTCGTGCGAGCGGAAGCCGACCGCGACGCCGACGGCGCCGACCAGCACCACGCTGAGCACGGACTGCAGGACGCTGCCGATCACCCGGCCGAACAGCACCGAGCCGCGGTGGATCGCCATGGTGCGGAACCGGGCGACGATGCCCTCGTTCATGTCGGTGGCCATCGAGACGGCGGTGCCGATCACGGTGGAGCCGATGGTCATCATCAGGATGCCGGGCACCAGGTAGGCGACGTAGGCGTCGCGTCCGGCGCCGCCGCTCATCGCGTCGCCGAAGATGTAGACGAACAGCAGGAGCAGCATCACCGGGGTGAGCAGCAGGTTCAGGGTGAGCGACGGGTAGCGCCGGGCGTGCAGCAGGTTGCGCCGCAGCATGGTGGACGAGTCGCGGACGGCGAGGGCGAACGAGCTCATCGTGCGTTCTCCTTGGGCTGGTCGGTGCCGGACTGGGCAGGGACGGCCGGCGCGCCGGTGAGGGCGAAGAACACGTCGTCCAGGTCGGGGGTGTGCACGGTCAGCGACTCGGCCTCGACGCCGGCGGCGTCCAGCCGGTCGAGGACCGAGCGCAGGGCGCGCTGGCTGCCGTCGCTGGGGACCAGCAGGGTCAGCGACTCCTCGTCGCGGGAGCCCTCGGGGAGGGCGTCGGCGGCGCGGCGGTAGGCGGCGGGGTCGGTGAAGCGGAGCCGGACGTGGCCGCCGGGGACGAGTCGCTTGAGTTCCTCGGCGGTGCCCTCGGCGGCGATCACACCGTTGTGCAGGAGGGCGATGCGGTCGGCGAGTTCGTCGGCCTCGTCCAGGTACTGGGTGGTGAGGAAGACGGTGACGCCGCCGGTGACGAGCTCCCTGATGATCTGCCACATGCCGTGCCGGCTGCGGGGGTCGAGGCCGGTGGTGGGCTCGTCCAGGAAGATGATCCGCGGGTCGCCGACCAGGGTCATCGCGATGTCGAGGCGGCGCTTCATGCCGCCGGAGTAGGTGGAGGCGGGCTTCTTCGCGGCCTCGGTGAGGTCGAAGCGGGCCAGCAGGTCGGCGGCGACCCGGCGGCCCTCGGCCTTGGGCAGGTGGTGCAGGTCGGCCATCAGCAGCATGTTCTCCTCGCCGGTGATCAGGCCGTCGACGGCCGAGAACTGGCCGGTGACGCCGATCCGGGCGCGGACCTGCTGCGGGTCGGCGGCGAGGTCGTGGCCGCCGATCCGGATCGGGCCGCTGCCGGGGCCGGCGGGGACGAGGGTGGAGAGGATCTTGACGGCGGTGGTCTTGCCGGCCCCGTTCGGGCCGAGCAGGGCGAAGATCGTGCCTTCCGGGACGGACAGGTCGATGCCGTCGAGGACGGTCTTGTCCCCGTAGGACTTGCGCAGCCCCTGCGCCGCGATGGCCAGGCCGGTCATGGGAGAACTCCTTCTGCTGCGGGGTGGGTTGGTGCCGGGTGTCCGGCCGCCGCCGGTGTGCGGCGGCCGGGCGGTGCGGTGCGGTGCGGGGCGGTGTGCTGCCGGGCGGTGTGCTGGCGGGCTCAGACGGTGCGGGCGGTGATGTCGCCGTGCATGGTGGTGGCGTGGATGGCGAGGGCGGGCACGTCGTCGGCGTTGCGCAGGGCGTTGTGGATGCGGCCGTGGCCGGTGCCGGCGTCCAGCGAGGCGGAGATGCCGCGGGCGGCGCCGACGGTGATCGAGCCGGACTGGGTGGTGAGGACCAGTTCGCCGCGCTCGGCCTCGTCGACGGTGAGGTCGCCGCGCTGGGTGTCGAGCTTGGCCGAGCCGGTGAGGCGGCCGACCTCGACGCTGCCGTCCTGGAGGGCGAACCGGCCGCCGGCCGCCTCGTCGATCTTGACGGTGCCCCGGGCGACCTCGAAGACGACCTCGCCGAGCCGGCCCTCGCCGCGCAGTTCGGCGTCGGCGGCCTTCGCCTCGATCCGGGAGCCGGCCGGCAGCTGGACGGTGACCGTCAGGGCGCCGGTCGGACCGACCAGGCGGTGGGTGGCGGTGGCGGTGACGATCCGCAGCACCCCGTCGGCGAAGACCACCTCGGTCTGCTCGGCGGCCTGCACGTCGCGGCCCTTGGCCGGGTTCGCGGGGAGCACCTCGACGACGGTGTCGGTGCGGTCGGCGGCGGTCAGCAGGAGCCGGCCGGCGGGGATGTCGATGACGGCGGTGATCGCGGCGGGGGTGGCGAACTTCTGCATGGCTGACTCCATCTGCGCTTCGTTTCTGATGATGGAAACGCTACGTTGCGTTCATGGAGTCGGCAACTAGCTTGTTGCAATCGAAGTGAAGAGTCACAGCTCAGGAGGGATAAATCGTTGCAATGGTTCTGTGGATAACGCAACGAAGAGGGAGGGTTCGTTGCAATGGAATGTACGTGAACGCTATGCTGGCCGGGACCGGGAAGATCGACCGAGGAGACCGTGATGCCGGGAGGCAGGCTCACCCAGCAGGAGCGCCAGCAGATCGCGCTGGGACTGGCCGAGGACCTTGCGTACGCCGAGATCGCCCGCCGGCTCGACCGTCCGACCTCGACCGTCACCCGCGAGGTCATGCGCAACGGCGGCCCCAACGGCTACCGGGCCGATCTCGCCCACCGCGCCACCGAACACCGGGCGCAGCGCCGGCAGGCGCTGCCGCGCAACCCGTACACCGACCGGTCCGCCGACGGGCGCGACCCGGAGGCGGTGGCGGCCTACGCGGAGACCGTCACCACGGTGTTCATGCACTCCGGCATGAGCCGGATGCCCGCCCGGGTGCTGGCCGCGCTGATGCTCACCGACGAGGGCTGCCTGTCGGCGGTCGAGCTCGCCCAGCGGCTCCAGGTCAGTCCGGCGTCCATCTCCAAGGCGGTCGCCTTCCTGGACGAGCAGGCCATGATCCGCCGCGAGCGCGACGAGCGCCGGCGCGAGCGCTACGTGCTCGACGACGACATCTGGTACCAGGCCACCGTCGCCAGCGCCCAGGCCAACGCCGCCGTGGTCGAGGCCGTCAGCCAGGGCGTCTCGGTGCTCGGCCCCGGCACACCCGCCTCCGACCGGCTGGACAGCATCGCGCGGTTCCTGGGCTTCGTCTCCGACGGTCTGTTCCGGCTGGCCGAGGAGGCCCGGGAGATCCAGTACGCCACCTCCGGAGGGAATGCCGCTGCCGCCGAGGACGCGGTCGACGGCGGCAGCGACTGAGGAGCCGGCCCCACGGGCACCCCGCCCGGCCGGGCCCGGGTCAGGCTGGGCGGCGGCTGGGACGATGACGCCGACAGCACCGTCGCCCGATCTCAACTCCCTTGCAGATCCGCGCAGTCGATGATCTCGGCACGGGACGGGAGCAGCCGGTCGAGCACCAGCGCGTGGACCTCCGGGTCCGGGTCCGCGACACCGTCGGACAGCACCCGGAGGCGGTAGTCGCGGTCGGCCGCGTCCAGGGCGGTGGACAGCACGGCGCCGCCGGTGCTGAGGCCCGCGAGGATCAGGGTGTCGATGCCGCGGGCGCGCAGCCGCCGGTCCAGGTCGGTGCTGGACAGCGCGGAGAAACAGGTCTTGCGGGCCGTCAAGTCGCCACTGCGCGGGGCGAGTTGTCGGTGGAACGCGGCGGCCTCGTGGTGCAGGGCGCGGTGCCGGGCCAGCGCCGCGAACACCGTGTTCGCGGCGGGAACGGCCGCCCAGTCGTCCTCGGTGAACGCGGTGCGCACGTGGGCGACCGCGCCGCCCGCCGCGCGGACGGCGGCGACGGCCCGCTCCAGCCGGTCGAGCAACGGCTGCGCGTCCCCGGGCAGCGCGGCCAGGACGGTGGGTTGGCAGTCCAGCAGGAGCAGCGCGGTGGTCCTCATGACGGTGTCCTCGTCGGGGTCGGTGGTGTGCGGGCGTCCAGCGGCGGGGCCTCGCGGCGGGGCAGCAGCAGTGGGGTGCCGAGGGCGAGCAGGCCCGCGGCGGCCAGCGTGGGGCGGGGGCCGGTCAGGGCGGCGAGCAGGCCGCCGAGCGCGGTCAGGGCGGCGATGGCGGCCTGCTGGCCGATCGACCAGGCCGTCAGGGTGCGGGCGACCAGGTGCGGCGGGATGCGTTCCAGCCGGTAGGTGGCGAGCACCGGCGTGAACAGGCTCATGTGGACGATGATCGCCAGCTCGACGGCCATCACCGTGACCAGGCCGATCGCCCCGGGCGGGACGAAGGCCAGGCCGACCAGCCAGACGGCGCGCAGCGTGCCGACCGTCCGGAACACCCGCGTCCGGCCGTACCGCGCCACCACCCGCGGGGCCAGCCGGGAGCCGACCAGCCCGCCGAGGCAGGGCGCGGCGAACGCCAGGCCGTACTGCCAGGCGGGGAAGTGCAGTTGGCGCAGCAGCAGGACGGCGAGCACCGGCTCGGTAGCCATGATCAGGCCGGAGACCAGCAGGTTGTTGAGGTACAGCGGCCGCAGCCCGGGGTCGCCGAACAGGTGCCGCCAGCCGTCCAGCAGCGACCCGGCCGGGCCCGCCGGGACGCCGCGCGCCGGCGGGGTCTCCGGGCGGCCGCGGATCGCCGCCAGGCCGAGCGCCGACAGCAGGTAGCTGCCCGCGTCCGCGAGGACGGTGACGACCGGCCCGAACGCGCCGATCGCAGCCCCGCCGAGCGGCGGGCCGATCGCGATGGAGCTCCAGTTCGTCGATTCGAAGCGGGAGTTGGCGACCAGCAGATCCGCTGGCCGGACCAGCGCCTTCAGGTAGGCGCCGCTCGCCGCGCCGAACGCGATCTTCGCCGCCGAGACCACCGCCGACACCACGAGCAGCTGCCGCAGCCCGAGCACCCCGCAGGCGTACGCGAGCGGGACCGACGCCATCGCGCCGCACCTGACCAGGTCGGCCGCGATCATCACCGGCCGCTTGCGCCGGAACTCCACCCACGGCGCGAGCGGCACCGCCAGCAGCGCCCCCACGGCAGGCCCGACGGCCGACAGCGCCGACACCTCGGCCGGGCCGGCGTGCAGCACCAGCACCGCGATCAGCGGCAGCGCCCCGAAGCCCACCCCCGACCCGTACGCGCTCACCGCGTACGCCGCCCACAGCCACCCGAACTGCGGGCCCAAGGACCGCCCGACCACCGTGCCCCCCTGCGTCGCACAATCATCCGTTGACCCGGCAGAGCAAACCGGGCCCCGCCATCGCAGGTCAAACAACCGTCGGATGCCAACTGCACAACCCGTGGTTGTTCACTAAGGTGACGAGGCATGGACCTCGAAGCCGTACGCACCTGCCTCGCCGTCGCCGAGGCGGGCCAGTTCCAGAAGGCCGCCACCGACCTGGCGATCACCCAGCAGGCCGTCTCCAAGCGCGTCGCCGCCCTCGAACGCGACCTCGGGGTGCGGCTGTTCACCCGCACCCCGCGCGGCGTCGAGCCCACCATCGACGGCCGGGCGTTCCTGCCGCACGCCCGCGAGCTGCTGCGGGCCGCCGAACGCGCCACCGCCTCCGTGCAGGCCACCGGCCGCCCGCTGCGGGTGGACGTGATCAACCTGCGCGGCGCGGCGTCCGGCCTGCTGCGCGGCTTCCACCGGGCCCGTCCCGACCTCGAACTGGACGTGCTGAAGCTGCTCGACATCGACGAGGCGCTGAGCGCCGTCCGCTCCGGGGCCGTCGACGCCACCTTCCGCGCCGTCGCCGCCCCGGGCCGGCCGCTGCCCGACGACCTGTGCTCGGTCCGCGTCGTCGACGAGAAGCTCGAACTGCTCACCGGCCCCGACCACGCCCTGGCCGGGGCCCGCTCGCTCACGCCGCGCGACCTGGTCGGGCACCGGATCTGGATGCCCGGCATCCTGCCCGGCTCCGAGTGGGCGGCCTACTACGACGACCTGGTCGCCGAGTTCGGCCTCACCGTCGAGGCCACCGGGCCCAACTTCGGCTCCGACGCCCTGCTCGACACCGTCGCCGACACCCCGGCGCTGGCCACCTTCCTGAGCGACGGCACCCGGCTGGTCTGGCCGGCCAGCCACGGCCTGCGCCGCATCCCGCTCACCGACCCGACCCCGGTCTACCCGCACTCCCTGGTCTGGCACCGCGACAACCCGCACTCGGCACTGGCCGCCCTGCGCGCCCACCTGGCCGCCACCGGGGCCGTCCACGACGCGCCCGGCACCTGGGCGCCGACCTGGGCCGCCGGAGCCTGAACCTCAGAGCAGGGGACGCAGGAACCGCTCGAACGCGGCCGGTGCGGACAGCATCGGGTAGTGGTCCGCCTCCGGGAGCAGCGTCAGCTCCGCGTCCGGCGCCTGCTCGGCCAGCCGCCGGGCCCACAGCCGGGTGCTCGCCAGGTCGTGGCCGCCGACCAACACGCTGACGGGCACCGGGAGTTCGGAGAACCGCCGGGCGACCGGCGGGTCGAGCTCGTAGCCGCGGTAGTCCGCGTCGGGCAGCGTGACCCAGTGCGTGTTCGCCACCTCCAGCCCGATCATCAGCCGCCGCTGGTCCGGTCCGAGCGCCGAACCCCAGGCGTCGACGTCCACCGCCGCCGCGGCGTGCAGCCCCTCCGCCGCCCTGACCCGCGCGATCCGGTCGAACAGCGCCGGCATCGGGGCCCGGGACGCGGCCTCCTCCGGCGTCGGGTCCGGGAACGCCCCGAACGTGCCGCCCACCGCCACCACCCGGCGGACCCGCCCCGGGTGCCGGTGCGCGAACGCCAGCGCCCGCCGCGCCCCGTCCGAGACGCCCACCAGCAGCGCGTCCGTCACCGCCGCCGCGTCGAACACCGCCGCGATGTCCTCGATCTCGCTGTACGGCTCCGTCCCCGCCGACGACAGGCCGGTGTCGCGGTAGTCGAACGTCGTCACCCGCGCCGCCCGGGCCAGCCACGGCAGCGTCGACTCCCACATCCTCAGGTCCGCCGCGCCCGCGTTGCACAGCACCACGTCGCGGCCCTCGCCGGCCGTCCGGTAGTGCAGGTAACCGCCGGGAACCGCCGCATAGTTCGCCATATGATCGTGTATCAGCACGGCTGAACGGTCGCAGCGCCGACCGGCCCCGGGCGAGCTGTGAGGCCCCGGGCCTCATAGCGACAAAATGCCCGCCGGAGCCTCCTCGGGGGAGACGCCCGTGATCGAACTCGTCCTCGACGTCCCCGACCTGGCCCGCGCCGGATTCGGCATCTCGCCGCTCGAACAGCTCCTGATCGGCTCCCTCGCCGTCTCCGACCACCGCCGCACCGGCGCCAAGGGCCGCTGGTGGCGCGGAATCCGCACCCGCATCCCGCGCCGTGCCGCGCCGCTCCTCGACCTGCTCGCCGCCAGCCCGCGCGGCGTCCCCGACTTCCTGTTCGCCGACGGCACCGCCTACCTGCGCGGCTTCCACGACGAGCTGGACAGCGTGCTCAGTACCCCCGACGACCGCCTGCACGCCGAACTCGACCGCTGCTACGGCCGCACCGGCCCGCGCGTGGTGCAGCGCCTGCGCGACGAAGGGACCCGGGCGCTGCGGCCCGTGCTGGACGCCGCCGCCGCGCTTCACCGGGAGTGCCTGGCGCCCGACTGGCCGGACCTCCGGCGCACCCTCGACGCCGACGCCCGCCGGCACGCCCGGACCGTCGTCACGGACGGCCCGGCGGCGATGCTGGACCGCCTGCACCCGCGCCTCGCCTGGCGCGACACCGGCACCCTCGCCGTCGAGCACCCCGGCCCGCCGGTCCGCCACCGCCTCGCCGGCCGGGGCCTGCGACTGCACCCCAACCTGTTCCTCGACAAGTGCGCTGTGCTGCACCGGCCCGACCGGCCCACGGCGCTCCTGCACCCCGTCCTCCCGGCCGAGCGCCCCGCCGGCGCGGGCGACGGCCTGCGGCCGCTGCTCGGACCGGCCCGCGCCCGGGTGCTCCGGGCCATCGCCCAAGGCCCGTGCAGCACCACGGAGTTGGCGGCCGAACTCGGCATCGCGCCGCCCTCCGTCTCGCCGCACACCAACGCGCTGCGCGCCGCCGGCCTGATCGGCACCGAGCGGCAGGGCCGCCGCGTCCAGCACGCCCTGACGCCCCTCGGGCACGCCCTGCTCGCCGCCAACCCGTGACGGCGAGGCCCCCGGCGGCTACCGCTGCGGACGCTCCGCGGTCACCAAGTAGTAGTCCAGCAGGCGTCGTTCGTACGCGCGGAGGAAGTTCCGCGGCCAGGAGTCGGATGCCCACCACCGGCTGAGCCACCGGTCCCAGCCGGGCCAGACCTCGGCTCCGAGCGACTCGACGCGCAGGCCGGTCAGCCCGGCCGCCCCCAAGGCGTCGGTGAGCGCGCCGACGGGGCGGGCGATGTCGAGGCCCTCCGCGAAGGTGTCCAGCAGGGCGGCGAGTTCCTCGGGACGGCCGGGGGAGTCGTCGGGGGTGAAGAAGCTCGCGATCGCGACCCGCCCGCCGGGGCGCAGGACCCGGAAGGTCTCGGCGCCGAAGGCGGCCAGGTCGGGGAAGTGCTGGGCGGCCTCGACGCTCAGGACGGTGTCGAACTGCCCGTCCTCCAACGGGATCTGCTCGGCCGCGCCGAGGACGAACCGCAGCCGCCCGGGCTCGCGCTCCAGTGTCCCGGCGTGCGCGTTCCGGGCCCGCTCCAGCTGGGCGGGGTGGATGTCCAGGCCGGTCACGGCGGCGGCGTCGCGTTCGGCCAGCGCCAGCGCGCAGCCCGTCCCGAGGCCGCAGCCGACCTCCAGGATCCGTGCGCGCTCCGGCAGCCGGGCGGCGTCCAGGACGTGCCGGTAGAGGTCCTGCTGGCTGCGGATCCGGTCGTTCTCGTCGAGCGGGCCGGTCAAGTCGATGCCCTGCCAGTAGCCGAAGTTGATGAATCCTCCGGCGAAGATCTTCTCCGCGCCGAGGTTGGCGGGTCCGTACGTCTCCCGCACTGCGGGATGCATCGCGGGAGCGGTCTGCCGGGCGTCGGGTTCCATGCGGGGCCCACCTCCAGGTCGAGCAGTCGTCGACGACGTGCCACGTCCGAGCGTGCCGCAGCCGCGCGGCCCCGACAACGGCGCGCGGCCGCGCACCGGGCGGTTCCCATCCGGTCGGCGCAGGGCAAGATCGGCCGGACAGGCCCTACGCGTTGAGGTAGGCGAGCACGGCCAGCACCCGGCGGTTGCTGTCGCTGTCCGGCGGCAGGTGCAGCTTCACGAAGATGTTCGAGATGTGCTTCGCCGCCGCGCCCTCGGTGACGAACAGCCGTTGCGCGATGGCGGTGTTGGAGCAGCCCTCCGCCATCAGCTCCAGCACCTCGCGCTCGCGGGCGCTGAGCGTGCCCAACGGCTCGTCGCGGGAGTGGCTGACCATCAGCTGGGAGACCACGGCCGGGTCCATCGCCGTGCCGCCGGCGGCGACCCGGCGGACGGCGCCGATGAACTGCTCGTTGTCGAAGACGCTGTCCTTGAGCAGGTAGCCGATGCCGCCGGTGCCGTCGGCGAGCAGCTCGCGAGCGTACATCTGCTCGACGTGCTGGGAGAGCACCAGGATCGGCAGGCCGGGCATCTCGCGGCGGGCCTGGAGCGCGGCCCGCAGGCCCTCGGTGGTGAAGGTGGGCGGCAGCCGGACGTCGACCAGCAGGATGTCGGGCCGGTGCGCGGCGGCGGCCGCCAGCAGGTCGGGGCCGTTGTCGACGGCGGCGACGGTCTCGAAGCCGTAGGCGTCCAGGAGTTGGATCAGCCCCTGCCTCAGCAGGAAGAGGTCTTCGGCGAGGACAACGCGCACGGTATCTCCATCGTGATGGCGGTCGGGCCGCCCGGCGGGCTGGTGATGTCGACGGCGCCGTCGAAGGTGGCCAGCCGCCGGCGGATGCCGTGCAGGCCGGTGCCCCCGGCGGGGTCGGCGCCGCCGCGGCCGTCGTCGACGACCCGGGCGTGCAGCACGGCGCCGTCGTGCCGGACGGCGACCTCGACCCGGTCGGCGCCGGAGTACTTGAGCGCGTTGGCGAGCAGCTCGGACACCGCGAAGTACAGCGCGGACGCCAGCGGCGGCGGCACCTCGCCCGGCAGCTCGACCGTCACCTCGACGCGCAGCGGGCTGGCCAGGCCGAGGGCCCGCAGCGCGTCCGCCAGGCCGCGTTCGGCGAGGACCGGCGGGTGGATGCCGCGCACCAGGTCGCGCAGTTCGCGCAGCGCGGTGACGGACGAGGCGCGGGCGTCGCGCAGCAGGCGGCGGGCCTCCTCCGGGTCGCTGTCGAGGTGGCGTTCGAGCGCGCCCAGGGTCAGGCCGAGGCCCACCATCCGGGCCTGCGCGCCGTCGTGCAGGTCGCGTTCGATCCGGCGCAGCTCGGCGGCCGCCGCGTCCAGCGCCCCGGAGCGGGTCTCGGCCAGGTGCCGCACCCGCAGGAGCAGCCGGGAGCGTTCGGTGGGGCCGAGCAGCAGCCGGGTGAAGTGCGCGTGCACGACGAGGAAGACCCGGCCGTACCGGACCCAGCCGACGAACAGCGCCGCCGCCGCCACCAGGGCCCACCCGGCCGTCAACGGGCTGTCGATCGGGACGAGGAAGTACTCCCGCCCGGCGCCCTGCGCCCGCAGCACCGGCTGCCACAGGCCGAACGCCAGGGCCAGGCCCTCCAGGACGTAGTAGAGCACCGCCGCCGACAGGAACCCGATCATCCCGACCACCGAGTTCAGCAGCAGCCACAGCAGGTCCCGCCAGCTGGCCGGATCGGTCAGGATCCACTTGCAGCGCCGCATCCAGCCGACGATGTCCCGCTCGAACTCGGCCGGCGCGGGCCGGTAGGGCACCTCCACCGGCACGCCCACCCGGGCCGCCGCCCGCCGGTTGGCGTCGCACAGCCGGCGGACCCAGGCGGTGACGATCGGCAGCATCAGCGCGCCGATGCCGATCACGAACAGGATCACGAAGTACGCGGTGACCAGGAACAGGCAGACCGAGAGCATCGCGCCGAGCGCGATCAGCACCCCGACCAGCAGGTCGGCGCCGGCCCGGCGCAGATCGGCGGGCCGGAGGGGGAGCGGCAAGCGAAGCACCTGAGCGATCGTCCATCCCTGGCAGCAGCGGCCCCGCGAGCCCGGCCGGCGCGCGTGCGCGCACCTTCGGCCAGGCTAACGGGTGGTTCCTTCGAGTGTCATGCCGTCAAGATCCGTTGCCGGAGACCGATGCGGCGTCAGCCGCCCAGCCGGGCCGTCTCGACCGGCGGCATCCGCATCCCCCGCCAGGACGGCAGCAGCGTCGCGCCGAGGACCAGCGCCAGCGCGCCGCCGACGATCCCCGGGTAGAGCCAGAGCGGCCCGCGCGGCAGCACCGAGTCGGCCTTCACCAGGCTGTACGGGACGATCGTGGCCGCCGCCGCGAGCGTGCCCAGCACGGTCGCGACCAGGGCCACCAGCAGGCCCTCGACGCCCAGCATGCCCAGCACCTGCGCCCGGGTGGCGCCCGTCAGCCGCTGGAGGCCGAACTCGCCCTGCCGCCTGCGGGTCACCGCCACCAGGGAGTTGACCACGGTGATGGCCGCGTAGCCGACGATCATCGCGACGACGGTGTAGTTCGAGGAGACCAGGATCTGCTGGATCCGGCTGTCCGCCCCGGCCGAGGTCGGGCCGTCGACGACCGCGGTGCCGGGCATGGTTGCCGCCAACTCTTCGAGCATTCCGTGGAGTTGATCGCCCGCCCGGTCGGCGGCGCGGACCAGGATGCGGGTCGGCAGCCCGGCGGTGGTGTGCGGGGCCAGCACGTCGGCGGGCAGCAGCAGGTACTCCTGCTGCGGGCTGCCGGCGTAGGTGGCCACCACCTTCGGCGCGGCCGCCGCGCCGTCGCCGAAGTGCATCGGCAGGGTGTCGCCGATCCGCACGCCGAAGCTCGCCGCCTGCCGCTCCGACAGCGCCACCGCGTCGCCCCGCAGCTCGCCGATCTCCCCGGCCAGGCCGTCCAGCGCGACGGTCTGCCGGACGCCCTCGGCCGACACGCCGCGCAGCTCCACGCCCTCCCCGCCGGCGGCGTCCACGAAGCCGCTTGAGGCGACCAGCTCGGAGGCGCTCGCCACACCGGGGAGCGCGCGGACCGCGCCGAGTGCGCCCGGCGCGAAGCCGCCCGTCGAGGAGTCCAGCGCGAACTCCGCCGACACGCCGTGCGCCCGGCTGCGGGCCGACACCGCGTCCTCGGTGGACTGCATGTACAGCGTGCCAGTGGCGATCCCGACCAGCAGCACGATCGGCGCCACCGCACCCGCCGTCCGGACGTGCTGGGTGGTCGCGTTGCGCACCGCCAGGTACCCGGACAGCCCGGCCACCGCCCGGACCGGCCGGCCGACCGCCCGCACCACGGCCCGCGTGATCCCCGGGGCGAGCAGCGCCAGCCCGATCGCGAACAGCACCGAGGCCGGGCCCGCCGTGCTCGCCAAGGTCGGGCCGTCCACCATCACCGTCGCCGTCACCACGGCCAGCGTCACGCCGTTGACCAGGAAGAACAGCGCCAGCACCAGCCGGGACGCGGTCAGCCACCGGGACTGCACCGCACTCTCGGCCAGCGCCGCCACCGGCTCCGTCCGGGCCGATCGGCGACCCGCGAACAGCGCCGCCCCGACCGCGGCCGCCACCGCCGCGAACGCCCCGACCGAGACCGGGATCCAGCCCTGCCGGAAGACGATCTGCTCCGACACCACCCCGTGCCCGGCCAACTGCCCGAACAGCAGCCTCCCCACCGCGAACCCCGGCGCGACCGCCAGTACGGTCGCCAGCACCGCCAGTACCGCCGTCTCCCCGACGATCATCCGGCGCACCTGCCGCGAGGTGGCGCCGATCGCCCGCAGCAGCGCCATCTCCCGCGCCCGCTGCTGCAACGACAGCCCCAGCGTGGACGCCACCCCGAACATCACGATCAGCACCGCCCAGCTGCCGAAGATCGCCGCCAGGACGGTCACCGTCTCGCGGCCCGCCAGCACCCCCGGCAACTCCGCCGACCCGCGCCGCTCGCCCGTCAGCACCTCCGCCCGGTCGCCGACCGCCCCGCGCACCGCCCGGGCCAGCTCCGCGACCTCCACGCCGTCCTTCGGCACCACCCCCAGGGCGTCCAACCGCCCTTCGGCGTCCGCCAGTTCGTTCGCCTCGGCGTCGGCGAAGAACAGGCCCGGCCGGACGTCGGACGGGCGCTCCGGCCGGGCCAGACCGGCGACCGTGAACGTCCGCGCCGCACCGCGCACCACCACCCGCACGCCCGAACCGACCGACACCCGCGCCTCGGCCGCCAGCCGCCCGTCCAGCACCAGCTGCCCGGCCCCCGGCGCCGCGCCCTCCGTCAGCGCGAACGGCGTCAGCCCCGCGCTGCCCCAACTGTGGCCGCCCGTACCGGAGTCGAGCGCCCGGCCGCCCTGGTCGAGCACCGTCGCCGGGAACGACAGGTCACCGATCACAGCCCCCACGCCCGGGACGGCCCCGACCTCCGCCGCCAGCCCCGCGTCCAGCCGCCGCCGCTCGCTCAACGCCCCCGAACCGTACGTCTGTTGTCCAGCCACCACGATCGGCGACCCCGCCAGGCGGTGCGGCGGCGCGGACATCCGGACACCGGTCTCCAGCAGCCCCCCGCACGCCATCACGATCGCCGCGCCCAGGAACATCGCCACGAACGTCGCCGCGAACGCCGCCCTGCGGAACCTCAACGTGCGCAACGCCAGCACCCACGTCATCGGGCACCCCCCGACCGCGCCGCGTCCTCGCCCTCCCAAGCACCCAACCGGGTCATCCGCGCCGCCACCGCCTCGGCGCTCGGCCGGTGCAGCTCGCCGACGAAGCGGCCGTCCGCGAGGAAGACCACCCGGTCCGCCCAGGAGGCGGCCACCGGATCGTGCGTGACCATCACCAGGGTCTGCCCGCCGGCGTCCACCGACTCGCGCAGCAGCCCCAGCACGGCCGCCGCCGTCCGGGTGTCCAGCGCGCCCGTCGGCTCGTCCGCGAACACCACCGCCGGCCTGGTCACCAGCGCCCGCGCGATCGCCACCCGCTGCTGCTGGCCGCCCGACAACTGGCCCGGCAGATGGTCCAACCGGCCCGACAGCCCGACCCGTTCGACCACCGCCAGCAGCTGCTTCCGGTTCGGCCGGCGGCCCGCCAACTGCAGCGGCAGTTCGATGTTCTGCAGCACCGTGAGCGCCGGAAGCAGGTTGAACGACTGGAACACGAAGCCGATTCGGTCCCGCCGCAGCTTCGTCAACCGCACCTCGTCCAGGCCCGCGAGCTCGGTCCCCCCGACCAGCACCCGGCCCGAGGTCGGCTGCACCAACCCCGCCGCGCAGTGCAGGAACGTGCTCTTCCCCGACCCCGACGGGCCCATCACCGCCGTGAAGCTCCCCGTCCCGAACGCCAGGCTCAACTCGCGCAGCGCCACCACCTCGCCGTCGCCCCGCCCGTAGACCTTGCCCACCGCCTCCAGCCGGACAGCCACCCCGTGCTGCCCGTCCGTCCGCCCCCGCACCTGCGTCTGCATCGCCGGCCTCCGCCCCGCCCCGGTCGCGCACCCCGCGCGAACACAGCACCAACGCTAGGAACGGGGGCCGCCCGGCACACTGGCATTCCCTGGCGTCCGCGAAGTAGAACTTTCTCCACCCCCGCCGGTCGCCCACGGCGCGCTCAGGCGAACGCGGCCGCCCACCGCTCGATCCCGAACCCGCCGCCCGCCGTCCGCCGGACCTCCACCACCCCGGCCCCGCCGAAGTGCGCCGGCACCACCAACTCCCGTCGCTCGGCGGCCTGTTCGAGAATCCGGCGACGGCTCGCCGCCGCCTGCGCCGGGTCGACGCAGAAGCAGCTGTTGCAGGACGGGGCGAGGATCTGCACCGGGCTGTGCACGAGATCGCCGACGAACACCGCCCGATCGCCCCCCGACTCCAGCCGCAGCACGGACGAGCCCGGGGTGTGGCCGGGGGCCGGCTCCAGCGTCAGGTGCCGGTCGATCCGGTGGGCGCCCTCCCAGCGCACCAGTCGACCGGCCCGCTCGATCGGGGCGATGCTGTCCTCGTGGATCAGCCGGGCCTCCAACTGCCCACCCGCGTAGTCGTTCTCGGGCCCGTAGTGGAAGGCGTCGGCGGCGTTCAGCAGGTACTGCGCGTTCGGGAAGGTCGGCACCCACTCGCCGTCCGCCTCGGTGGTGTTCCAGCCGACGTGGTCCGCGTGGAGATGGGTGTTGACCACCACGTCCACCTCCTCCGGGCGGACGCCCGCCGCGATCAGCGGGCCGAGGAAGTCGCCCCGCCGCCGGTGGAACATCGGAGTCTCCGGCCGCTCCCGGTCGTTGCCGACTCCCGTGTCCACCAGGACCGTTCGGCCGCCGCTGCGCAGCACCCAGGTCTGCAGCACGGCCACCGCCAGCCCGCTCTCCGGCTGCCAGTGGGCCGGCGCCAGCCAGTCGGCGTTCTCCTCCCACAGCTCGGCCCCGCCGTCCGGCACCAGCTGCCGGCCCGGCATGAACGGGCCCTGCCACTCGACGACGCGGATGACTTCGACATCCCCGAGCATCACGCTCTGCTTGCGGTCGCTGTTCATGCCCCAGACGCTACGCGGCAGTTGGTGAGCCGCTCAATGCCCTTCTGCCTCAATCGCATACGCGAGAGTCTCACTGCCGAGCGCATCGGTACACTCCCGCCATGGACGTGGTCAGCGACGCGATAGCGACCGTCCGGATCGGACGCCCCTCCTCCAACCGTGTGAGCGTCAGCGGCAGTTGGGCCGCCCGGCTGGCCCGCTACGACGGCGCGGGCTTCCACGTGGTGCTGGCGGGCGGCTGCCGGCTGGTCTGCGCCGACGGCACCGTGCTGACCCTCGCCGCCGGCGACGCCGTCCTGCTGCCGCACGGCGCGGGCCACGTCCTGACCGACGCCGAGACCGATCCGGCCGACGCGCAACACGCCGTCCCCTTCGAGGAGTTCACCCGGACGGAGCCGGCCGGGCCGCCCGCGAACGGCCCCGGCCGGACGGAGCTGCTGTGCGGCAAGTACCGCCTCGACCGCAGCCGCGCGCACCCCCTGCTCGCCGAACTCCCGGACGTCGTGCACCTCCCGCACCGGGTCGGCCGCCATCCCGAACTGCGCGCCGCCATCGACCTGTTGGGCCGCGAACTGGACGGCTGCCGGCCCGGCACCGGCATCGCCGTGCCGAGCCTGCTCGACCTGCTCCTGGTCTACATGGTCCGCGCCCGCCTCGCCGACGACGCCACCGGCGCCTGGCCGTCCGTCCTCGCCGACACCGTGACGGCGGCCGCCGTCCGCGCCCTGCACGCGGACCCGGCCGCCGCCTGGACCAACGACCGGCTGGCGGCCCTGGTCGGCGTCTCCCGGGCCACCCTGGCCCGCCGGTTCACCGCCCTGGTCGGCCGCCCGCCCATGGCCTACCTCACCTGGTGGCGCCTCGTCCTGGCCGCCGCGCGACTCCGCGACACCCCCGACCCGCTGGCCGCCGTCGCCCGCCAGGTCGGCTACGGCACGCCCTACGCCCTCTCGCACGCCTTCCAGCGCGAGTTCGGCACCACCCCGGGCCGCTACCGCAGCCGCTGACCGGCCCGGGTGCCGACCGGCTCAACCGCTGACCGCCTCAACCGCTGTACGTGCTCTGCGTGACCGCGAAGACGTTCCGGTTGCCGGTGGTCTCCTGCAACGACCACAGCAGGTCCGGGTTGGTCGCGTCCTCCCAGTACGACAGGCTCTCACCGCCACCCACCCAGGCGTACGTGGACGGCCCCGCCGCCAGCGTCCAGTAGTAGAGCTGCTTCTGCCCCGAGGAGTTGAACCACCACCGGCCGTTGTGCGACGCCACCCCGTTGAGCTTGTACCAGGGCAGCTGCATCGCCTCGGTGGCCGTCGTCGTCGCCGCGAACGTGGTCGCCCCCGCCGCGAACGGGAACCGCACCGCCCTCGGCGGCCGGTTGGGGTACTTGGTGCAGCCCGACTCGCAGGTGTACTCCGTCATCACGATCGACCGGCTGACCCGGTCCAGCGAGATCGACGACCACACCAGCGGCTTGTTCGGATCGGCCGTGTGCGCGGCCACCGTCCCGACCTGCGGCAGCACGTACGCGTAGTTGTGCGCGTAGTACGCCCCGTTGGCCTGGCGCCCGATCTGGTCGGCCGTGCCGCCCGTGCTGGTGTTGAGGATCTTCCGCATGTCGAACACCCGCATGCCGCTCCCGGTGTCCGCGACATACAGGTAGTCCCCGTACCAGGAGACCCCGCCCGCGTGGATCGGAATGTCCTTGAAGTCCGGCGCCGCCGCCGTCCCCGTCGGCTCCACCAGCAGCACCTT
This sequence comes from Kitasatospora sp. NPDC004531, assembly GCF_053602195.1. Lineage (NCBI taxonomy): Bacteria > Bacillati > Actinomycetota > Actinomycetes > Kitasatosporales > Streptomycetaceae > Kitasatospora > Kitasatospora sp. NPDC004531. The sequence continues at coordinate 55,563 of NZ_JBSGDD010000007.1, forward strand.
GCGGTACGTGTTCGGGTAGGTCGCGTCCCAGTCCACCAGCGTGATCCGGCTGCGCTGCTGGTCGCCGCCGCAGCCGTCGGTCGTGTACCAGCTCACCACCACCAGCTGGTGCCCGTCGTAGTTCCCGCTGTTCGCCGTCCCCACGGCGTCCCGGCTCGTCGTGATCCCCTGCGGAAAGCTCTGGCAGTCCGCGTCGTCCCCGTCGTCGAACCGGAACCCCGTCGACAGCCCCGCCACCGAGAACGAGGACGCCAACCCCTGCCGGTCGTGGTTCGCGTTCTCCATCACCGTGTGCACCGCCGACGTCCCCAACGTCCCCACCAGCGCCGAGTTCACCCCGTCGTACCTGTGGTAGTCCGCGGTCACCGTGAAGTCCCCCACCGGCACCCCCACCGGCCCCGCCGCAGCCCCCGCAGCCCCGCCCCCGACGAACCCGCTCCCCACCACCAGCCCGGCCACCACCACAGCCCGAACCGCCACCCTCAACCGACGCAGCATCAAAAACCCTCCCGACGCGAACAGTCCGTCCCGCCCTCACGCTAAGCGCCCCTTGAACATGTACGCAACACCTCGGGCGCGCCTCGTCGAGACCGTGCCGCGTCAGCCGTCGGCACCCACCGAGGACGCCCTCCCGCCCCTCCCGCCTCGCCGTCCCCCACCGTCCCCGACCCCGGCGAACGGCTGACGCCGACGGCCGGACCGTGCGACCATCCACCGGTCGCTTGCGGCCACGGCACCAGCCGAAGCCGCCTCGCAAAGGGGGAGCCGGACGTGCCCAGCACTGAACTCAGCCGCAGCTACGACATCGCGGCGCCACCCGCCGCCGTACTCGCCCACCTCGCGGAGCCCGAGAACTACATCGGCCTCTCCCCACTCCTCGTGGACGTCCGGGACATCCGGCGCGAGGACGGCGTGACGCACTACTGCGCCGTCGAACGCTTCCACTTCCTCGGCCTGCTCCACCACGACAACCTCATCCGGGTCAGCCTGCACACCGAGGACGCCGGCCCGGCCGGCGCGACGGTCAGCGGCAACGTCGTCAGCCCCGGCGGCGTACGCATGGACTACCGCTTCGCCATCACCCCCCGAGGCACCAACGGCTCCCACGTGGTCGACACCCTCCACCTGCACGCACCCTTCGGCCTGCTCCGCTACGCCGCCAAGCAGGCCACCGCCGTACAGACCGCCCGCGCCCGAGCCCTGGCCCACCGCCTGGCCGCCACCCCGCCCGCCTGACAGCGCTCAGCCGCTCCGTCGGAGGGCCTCGGATTCGATTTCCCACCGTTCGTCCGCCGCGACCAGAGCTGCAACAGATGTACGCCTACTACATTCGTGGCATGCGTGAGCCGGTTATCGAGTCCATGGCCGAGGTCCGCAGCCATCTGGCGGACGTCCTCGATCGCGCGCGCAGGGACCCCCACGATCATCACGCGGCGCGGCAAGCAGGCGGCCGTGGTGATCGACATCCGCGAGTACCAGCGCCTGCGCAGGGTGGCGGAGCAGGCCGAAGATGCCTGGCTCAACCGGCTGACCGACGAGGCGGAGACCGAGGGGCTCGGCGGATCCGTGTCGCTCGAAGAGATGGCCGCCATGCTCCGCGACTACCACGCCTGAGCCATGGGCCATGTCACCCGGTTCACCCCGCACGCCCAGCGCACGCCGGCGGCTGCGGATCGGGGACTGCCGGGTCGTGTACACGGGTTGAAGGCGGCCGACTGGTGGTGCGGGGGTCCTGGCCGCCGGCAACTGCCGCGATGTCCACCGCAGCCTGTAGCCAATCTCCGGCCGGGAGGCTGCGCTCTCAGCCGGTTGGTGGGGCGGCGAGTTCGGGCGTCGTCCAGTCGGTCAGGAGTCGGAGTGCCCGGGCGGTGTCGGAGCCGGGTTCCACGTTGTAGACGCACAGCGTCTGCTCGGTGTCGCCGGGGACCTGGAACGACTCGTAGGAGAAGTGGAGTTCGCCCGCGAGCCGGTGGAAGTAGCGCTTGGCGCCGTGCGTGCGGCGCAGCACCTTGTGGTCGTTCCACCAGGTCGAGAACTCGGGGCAGGCCAGGGTGAGTTCGCCGACCAGGTCGGCGAGTCGGCGGTCGCCCGGGTGGCGGCCGGCCTCCAGTCGCAGGACGGCCACCGTCTCCGCGGCGATCCTCTCCCAGTCACCGACGCTTTCGCGGGCCCGCGGGTCCAGGAAGTAGTACCGGGCGAGGTTGCGCCGGGTGGCCGGCAAGGCGTCGAAGTCGGTGAGGACGGCCCTGGCGAGGTGGTTGGCGGCCAGCACGTCGGTGCGGCGGCCGAGGATGAACGCCGGCACCCGGCTCAGCGTCTCCAGCATCAGGTACAGGCCGGGCCGGACCCGCTGGGCCCGGTTCGGGGAGCGGCGTGCGGCCTGCGGGTCGGGCAGCAGCAGATCGGTGAGGTGCTCGCGTTCGGACGCGTCGAGCCGCAGGGCCTGGGCCAGGGCCGCGACGACCTCGGCGGACGGGTTGTGGGCGCGTCCCTGTTCCAGGCGGGTGTAGTACTCGGTGCTGACCCCCGCCAGCCGCGCGACTTCGTCCCGGCGCAGACCCGGAACGCGGCGGACCCGCCCGTCGGCGGGAAGCCCGGCCTGGTCCGGCCCGATCGCGGCGCGACGGCTCCGGAGGAAGTCGGCGATCTCTCTGCTGCGCTCCATGGTCCCAGTGTGGAGCGTCGGTGCCGCGCCGGGACGCCCCAGGGTGGCCCTGCCAGTACCTGCCTGGACAAGGCCAGTTGTGGCGTCCCGGCGGGCGCGGCGGGCTGGTGTGCTTGAGGAGTGCCGGGGAGCACCCGACACCACATCCGCTTCGTCCTCGTCCGGAAGGCACCCACACCATGTCTGAGCAGAACACCGCCAAGCCGCTCCAGGGCCGCGTCGCCGTCGTCACCGGAGCCTCCAGCGGCATCGGCGAGGCCTCCGCCGAGCGGCTGGCCGAACTGGGGGCCCGCGTCGTCGTGCTGGCCCGCCGGGCCGAGCGGCTCCGGGAACTGGTCGCCCGGATCGGGAAGAACGGCGGCAGCGCCACCGCCATCGCCGTCGACGTGACCGACAGGGCGGCCGTCCACGTGGCCGCCGACCGGGTCCTGGCCGAACTGGGCGGCGCGGACCTGCTGTTCAACAACGCCGGCGTCATGCTGCCCGCCCCCGTCGAGGAGTTGGCCACCGACCAGTGGCAGCAGCAGATCGACCTGAACATCGCCGGCCTGATGAACGTCACCGGCGCGTTCGTCCCGCAGCTGGTGCGGGCCGCGGGGGAGCGCGGCGTGGCCGACCTGATCAACACCTCGTCGATCGCGGCGCAGAACATCTTCCCCAACTTCGCCGTCTACTCCGCCACGAAGGCGTACGTCACGCACTTCTCCCGCCACCTGCGTGCGGAGCTCGGCCCGAAGAACGTGCGGGTGGCCGCGATCGAGCCGGGCATCGTCGGCACCGAGCTGCAGAGCCACGTCACCGACGAGGGCGCGCGGGCCTGGCTCGCCGGCTCGAAGGAGACCATGGAGTGGCTCACCGCGCGGGACGTCGCCGAGACCATCGGCTTCCTGGCCGCACTGCCGGCGCGGGTGAACCTCCAGCAGGTCACCATCATGCCCACCGGCCAAGCCGCCTGACTTGACGTCAGTGCTGGGGCGGAAGCATACGTCGGCGATACGCCGTGCTGCCTAGGCTCGGGGCATGCGTGTGCTGATCGTGGAGGACGAGCCCTACCTGGCCGAAGCCGTCCGGGACGGTCTCCGCCTGGAAGCGATCGCCGCCGACATCGCCGGCGACGGCAACGCCGCGCTGGAGCTGCTCGGCGTCCACTCCTACGACCTCGCGGTCCTCGACCGCGACGTTCCCGGCCCCACCGGCGACGAGATCGCCCGACGCATCGTCGCCTCCGGCAGCGGCATCCCGATCCTCATGCTCACCGCCGCCGACCGGATCGACGACAAGGCGTCCGGGTTCGAACTCGGCGCCGACGACTACCTCACCAAACCGTTCGAGCTCCGGGAGCTCGTCATGCGGCTGCGGGCGCTGGACCGCAGACGCGGGCACGCCCGGCCCCCGGTCAGCGAACTCGCCGGCCTGCGGCTGGACCCCTTCCGCCGGGAGGTCTTCCGCGACGGACGCCACGTCGCGCTCACCCGGAAACAGTTCGCCGTGCTCGAAGTCCTCGTCGCCGCCGACGGCGGTGTCGTCAGCGCCGAAGAGCTCCTGGAGCGGGCCTGGGACGCCAACGCCGACCCGTTCACCAACGCCGTCCGCATCACCGTCTCGGGCCTGCGCAAGCGACTCGGCGAACCCTGGCTCATCGCCACGGTGCCCGGCGTCGGCTACCGGATCGACACCGGCCCGGGCACCGCACACCCCGACCGCACCCGTGCCTAGGCGCCGGGGGCTCAGCGCCCGCTGGAAACTCACCATCAGCTACGCCGGATTCCTCCTCCTCGCCGGGGCCCTCCTGCTGGCGGTGGTCTGGGCGTTCCTGCTGCGCCACGTGCCCGACAACCCCCAGGGCCTGCTCGGGGTCGCACCCAACCGCTACCTCCTGGTGCGGACGTTCGCCCCCGCCGCGGCCGCCGCCCTGGCCCTCCTGCTGGCGTTCGGCCTGCTGGGCGGATGGATCCTCGCAGGCCGGATGCTCGCACCACTGACGCGGATCGCGGACGCGGCACGGACCGCCGCGAACGGATCGCTCTCCCACCGGGTCCGCCTGCGAGGTCCGCAGGACGAATTCCGCGAACTGGCCGACGTGTTCGACCACATGCTCGAACGGCTCGAAGCCAACGCGGCCGAACAGCAACGATTCGCCGCGAACGCCTCCCACGAACTGCGCACCCCGCTGGCGATCTCGAAGACACTCCTCGACCTCGCCCGCGACGACCCCAGCCGGGACCGGAACGAGCTCATCGAACGCCTCCGCACCGTCAACTCACGGGCGATCGACCTCACCGAGGCCCTGCTGCTGCTCAGCCGCGCCGACCGCAAGAGCTTCACCCGCGAGCCCGTCGACCTCTCCCTCATCGCCGAGGAAGCCGCCGAAACGTTGCTGCCCCTCGCCGAGAAACGCCGGATCACGCTCGACGTCACCGGCGAGAAGGCGCAGACCCTCGGCTCCCCGGCGCTCATCCTGCGGATGGTGACCAACCTCGTCCAATGGATGTGGATTCCGTCGGCGGTGTCGATCGGCGGCAGTTGCTCGGGTGGGGAGGGCTGGCGGCCCTCGGCGTACTGGCGGCCGGCGCGCCGGCGGCGGGCGCCCGGCCCGGCGACGTCGACCCGGCCCCGACCGACTCCGAGATTCCACCGGCCACCCGTCCCGGCGGGGCCTACGACCAGTACCTGGCGCAGCTGGCCGCCGAGGGGAGATTCTCCGGCGTGGCGCTGCTGTCGCACCGGGGCCGGACGGTGCTCTTCCGCAGCTACGGCATGGCCGACCGGGAGAAGGGGATCCGCAACCACGAAGGCACCGCGTTCAGCCTCAGCTCGGCGGGCAAGCCCTTCGGCGCGGTGGCCGTCCTGCAGTTGGCACAGCGCGGCGCACTGCGCCTGTCCGACCCGGTGGGCGCCCACCTCAAGGGCTACGCCGAGGACGTCGCCGAGCAGGTCACCATCCACCACCTGCTCACCGGAACCTCGGGGCTGCGCACCCCGGACGAGGACCTGCAACGCGTCTTCCAGAGCCGGGAGGAGGTGCACGACTACTACGAGCAGTGGGTCCGGCAGTCCGAGTCGGTGGCTCCCCCCGGCACTCGCGCCGGCCACTCCGGCGCCGACGTCGGCATCCCCGCGGCGATCGTGGAGGCCGTGACCGGCCGGACATACTGGGACTACGTGCAGGAGAACATCTTCGAGCGCTGCGGCATGACCGGCTCGGGATTCCGCACCCGGCAGCAGTGGCTCACCGACGAGCGCCTCGCCCACCCCTACATGACGCTGGCCGACGGGAGCCAGGTGGACGCGGTCCGCAACCTGGACCAGGCCAGCCCCCACCCGGACATGCTCGGAAGGAACCCGGGCCGCGCCTTCATCGACGCCCCCGGCGACGGCGGCTTCGCCACCGCCCCGGACCTGGTCCGCTTCGCCCGCGCGCTGAGCGACGGCACCCTACTGGACCGCCCCTGGGCCGAACTGCTCACCAGCGCCAAAATCCTCCACAGCCCCACGTCCTTCGGGGCCTACGGCATGCCCACCCGCGTCCTCAACGGCCAATGGCTCCTCGGCCGCGCCGGCGCCAACCCCGGCATCAGCGCCAACTGGACCCTCTACCCCTACACCGGCTGGACCGCCGTCATCCTCGCCAACAGCGACGGCCTCCCCCTCCAGGACATCACCACCCACGAGACCCAAGCCATCACCGGCACCCCACCCACCAACGGCGGCGGCTGAACCGGCCGCCCTTGCCGCAGGCCACGCCAACGTGCGGTCTGCGTCCAGGCCCGGGCCGCGGACGGAAGTCGACTGCCACAGCCAGGCGCGCCGCACTGGTCGTTCATGTGCCCCGGGTCTGCCGCTGCCGGCCAAGAGCAGCCTCCGAGATCTCTTCTGCGACGTTGCCGCTTCCGCAACTACCTTGACTGACAAGGTTGTTGACGGCATGTAGGTGGTGCCCCATCCTGTGCTCCTGGGGTGAGGGGGCGGGGTGTCGCAGCATCCGGAAGTCGAAACGGACCAGCGAGTGGTTCGGCGGAACTGGGTTTTCTGGCGCCTGCTGGTGTTCTTGGCCTTCGTGGCGGGTGCGCTCTTCGTCTACACGGTCTTCCAGGAGAATCTGGCGGCCTCGGCGACGCCTCCGAACCGGGGGCCGGTTCAGCTGCTGGACTTCCAGAGCGCCACGGCGGCACTGCTGGCGACAGGCGGAGCACTACTCGCTCGGGCGCAGTACGCGACAACCGTTCGTCCGATGATCGGATTCAAAGGGCGGGTGATCGCCGGTCTGTCACCGGTCGAGGACGAGCTGGTGTGGGCCTCGCGGATGATCAACGGAGCCGACAGCGGAGCGGTCGTCCGTGAGGCCCGCTACACCGTGCTGTTCAAGGGCCAGGAGCCGTCCGCCGCAGGCCAGTGGATGACAGCGGGTGAGGCGGACGAGGAACTGATGCGTGCCGGCCTGCAACCGGGAACCGACTACAGGCTCACCCTCCTGGGAAAGGGGTATCCGGTGTCAGGAGACAACGGACCACTGCTCGGGTGGTTCACGTCCAAGGCGATGGACGTGATCGAGGAACTCGGCGTGAAGGTCCGGGTCAGGGACAAGGTGGGAGACGAGCACGAGCGCTCGATGGGCATGCTCAAGGGAGCGGTCCGCGCGCCGCGCGCCCCGCAGGAGTGGTAGCCGGCGGCTGAACCTGGTTGAACGGAGGTGAATGGGACCGGGACCGGGACCAGGTTCCGCCCTCCGGGGTTCATCCCGGGCTACTCAGGCTCTTCCGGCGGGCGCGCAGGGAGTAGGTGGTGTTATGCCCTGGTCGGCTACTCCTGCCCCAGCCGCACGAGGTGGCGATGTCCCACCCCCGCTGGGTTCGCATCTGGTCGGCGAAGGTCCGCAGGTCTTCGATGGTGCAGCCACAGTCCAGTTCGAGCTCGATGTCGACGTAGCTGGCGTTGGGCTTCGTCTCGTAGGGCGAGAGCTTCCAGCGGACCAGGTGTTCGTGCTCGGCCAGTCCGGTGCGATCCTGGTCGTGGATGATGCCGTGGGAGACGGTGCCGTCTTCCGAGATCTCGATGTAGCAGGTGGTGCGGCTTGTGTACGGGAAGTCTCTCCCCGCAGCAGCGGCACTTCTCGGCTGCATTGTCGGTCCTCCTGTCGAGCCCGATCGACGATCTCCGCCTCGCCGCGGGCGGCGAGGTCGAGGCGGGCGATCATCATTCGATCGCCGCGAACCGCGAGCGACAGTGCCTCGCTGTCCAACACGAAGACGCGCAGCCGCCTGCCCTCCTCGGCGCGCTTCGTCACGCGGCCGCCCCGCTGTCCTCGTCGCGGGCCGCGCGGCACCGGTCGTGCTCCGCGTCGACGTCGTCCAGTTCCGCATAGGCGGCAGCCCGTTCGTCACCGCTGACCGGCCCGTGTTCGTCCTCCAGCCAGACGACCAGCTCCTGCAGGCGGTCGCGGTCACGCTTGGCCCGGAGGGCGTCGGCGACGTAGGCGGAGAGGCCACGGTCGGCACTGTCCGCGCGGATCTCGTCCAGCAGTTCCTCGGGGAGCGTGACGGTGACCTTCTTCTTGGGGTGGCTCGGCTTCCCGGGAAACGACGAAGGATACGAGATTCGAACTCGTGAGGGGTTGCCCCCAGACCGGTGTGTTTCCCCTGGACGGGCCCTACCTGCCGTAGTGGTACCGACAGGCAATGACGCACAGGGTTTCGGCCTGCTCGTCAAGGATGTAGACCAGGCGGTGCTCCTGGTCGATTCGGCGGGACCAAGCCCCAGCGAGCTCATGTCGCAGTGGTTCGGGTTTGCCGATGCCCTCGTTGCCGTTTCGGCGGATGTCGTCGATCAGTAGATTGATGCGTTTGAGGAGGCGGCGATCGTCCGTCTGCCAGGACAGGTAGTCGGCCCAGCCCTGTTCGGTGAACTGGACTTTCACGCGCTCTGCTCGGTGACGTCCTCGGGGTCGATCAGTTCGCGGGTCGCCGTACGGCCTTCCCGGTACTCCTGCAGGGAACGGCGAAGGTGGTCGGCGTTGGCTGGAGACCGCAGCAGGTAGTCGGTCTCGCGGAGTGAGGCGTACTCGGCCAGCGAGACAACAACCAGCGGCTCGTGGCCGGCGCGTGTGATGACGAGTTCTTCGGCGTCACTCTCGACGGCGTCCAGCGCAGCGGCGAGGTTGCCGCGAAGCTCGGTGGCACTCATCGTCTTCATGGCGTACAGAATAACGTACATTGGTCGGGCGGGCGAGGAGGACACGGCGACGACCCCTTGAACCTAAGGAGCGGTCGGGGCCTTTCGTTTGCCCTGGCGGGCGTTCATCCTGGCATGCCCGCGCGGGCCGAGTGTCGGGCGGAACCGCTGTGGCTCAGCCGTGGCGGGTGGCCAGGTCGATCAGGCGGTGTGCGACGGCGGTCGGGATCGCGGGGTTGGCGGCCGCGTTCTGGGCCGAGCCCTGGTCGCGGAGCAGGGTGGTGAGGGTGGGGACCGGCAGTTGCGGGTTGTGGATCACGGCGGTGCGGAGCCCGTAGGTGGCGGGTACGGGTAGGCCGGGGGTTTCCTGGGTGGCCCGGTAGTCCGCCTCGGTGGTGGCGAGCAGGTGCAGTGCGGTGGCGGGGGACAGACGCGGGTCTGCCGCGGCGGGGGCGTGCACCATCGGGTCCGGGTCGGCGGCGAGACGTTCGACGGTCTCGGGTGTGCAGTCGGCGGCGTACAGGGCGAGCCGGCGCCGTTTCGGGTCAGGATGGTCGGCGAGGCCGTTCAGCGCCTCGCGGGGGAAGCCGGGGTGGCGCAGCACGGGCCAGGGATCGGCCCAGTTCAGGGCGGCTTCCAGCAGCAGTTCGGCGGGCGGTGCCTCGTTGTGGTGGACGAGGGCATACCGCACCGAGGTCGCCGGGTCGCGGGAGAGCAGGTCCAGGACGTCGGGCGGCAGTGTCCGGGCCCCGGCGACGGCCTCCCGGACGCGCGTGCTCGCAGAGGCGGCGAGCCGGCGCATCGCCACGGGATCGCCGTGCTGGTCCTCCACCCAGTGCATCCACCAACTCGGCATGCGGGCGGGCAGGCCGGGCTCGATCTCGGCGCGCAACTCCTCGGCGGCGTCGGGGCGGACCGAGACCCGGGACCGGACGGTCGGCTCGGGGTCTCGGGCCAGGACGGCGAGCGTGTCCGGGGCGAGCCGCTCGTTCTCGGCCAGGTGGAGGCGGACCTCCTTGTCGGGGTGGTCGAGCAGGTGTCGCAGGCAGTCCTCCTCGAAGTGCCGGACGCTCGCCGCGTTCCACTGCTCCCCCTGGTCCAGAGCGTCGAACTCCGCACGGGACATCGGGAGTTCGTGCCCGGCGTGGCTCCCGGCGGCCGCCTGCACCTCCGGGTCGGGATCGGCCGCCAGCACGGCACGCGAGTGCGCGTCCAGCCGTTCCCAGCCTCGTTCGCACAGCAGCGCGCGCACCTCGGGGTCGGGGTCGACGGCCAGGGTCGCGGCTACTGGTTCGGGCAGGCCGCGGAAGTACAGGGCCCGCAGTCGTACCTTCGGGTCCGGGTCGGCGGCCCAGCCCGCGAAATCCTCCGCGGTGGGGCGCGGTGCATGGCAGGAGGCCCGGTACAGCAGGGTGTCCCGGCGCCGGCCGGCAGGCTCGTCGCCGATCAGCCGCACCCACTGCGCGACGCTCATCCCTCGCTGGTGCTCCGCCCATGCCCGGCGGATCCTCCAGTCGGATTGGGCGACGGCGGCGTCGACGACCTCCGGCGGGTGCGTTTGGTCGGAATACCCCACCAGGGTCGGCTCGACGGCAGCCAGCCGCACCCGGACGTCCAGCGCGGGATGCCAGCAGAGCCCGGAGATCCACGCCCATGCCATCCCGGGCCGCGCGGCCACCTCCTCGATGCCCTCGAACAGCGCGCCCCACTCCCCAGCCCTCGGCATTCCGGTCACCTTCCCCTTACTGACTGCGGACCGTGACACCCTACTCGCCCGCCGCGCCGCCAGGGTGTGGCAAGTAACCATATTCGAGCAGCTGTTGGGCAAATCCTCCCGTTCCAAGTCATGACTGCCTCGACTCCGGAGAGTGATCGGAGGTTCTGGCTCAGCCTCTCCAGCGGGCGTGCAGCGCTGCGTCCTTCTCGGGTGCTCCTGCCCCAGTCGTCAGAAGCGGCGATCTCCGAGCCTCGCTGCTCAACGGCTCCCTGTTGGCCCTTGGTGGAGGCGTGTCGCTGTACGTGGGTCCATGCCCCCGCTGCCCACCCCGTAGCTTCGCTGCTGGCTTCGTGAGCCCGGCCCAGGCCGGGTTGCTGGTCCACGGCGGGTGAGTCGGCGGACCATGATGCCGATCACCGCCCAACGGATCATCGATTCCGAGTGGGCCGGGTTCGTCTCGTAGTCCTGGGCCAGACATCGGTTGGCGGTGATCCACGACAACGTGCGCTCGATTGCCCACCGCGTCGGCTGCAGTTGGAAGCCACGCTGGTCAGAGTCCTTGCGGACGATCTCCAGCTCGCGGCCGAGGATCTGGGTGGCCCAGTCCGCCAGCCGGCCGGCGAATCCCTGGCCGGCCCAGACCTTCTTGACGCCCGGGTGGTCGAGCCGGGTCCACAGCAGTGGCCGCTTCCCACCATCGCGGTCCTGGATGTTCGCTGCGACAACGTGGACGGCCAGGAGCAGGCCGAGGGTGTCGGTCACGAGGAACCGCTTGCGACCCTTGACCTTCTTGCCCGCATCGAACCCCCTTGTCGTGGCGGGGACGGTGTCGGCGGTGCGGACGGAGTGCGAGTTGATCAGTCCGGCGCTCGGCTCGGCGTTGCGGCCTCGGCTTCGCGGACCTGGCCGCGCAGCGCGCCGTGGAGGCTTTCGACTGTCCCGTCGTCGTGCCACCAGGCCGCCAGTAGTCTGCAACCTCCAGCTGCTTTGCTGCTCTGGGCCTCAAGCCGATCGAGCACCTCGTGCCGGACCGCTCTGGCCGGAAGGCGTCAGGACTCGATGCCATCCGCTGTCGCTACCCGGACATAGCCGGTCTCTGAGGATTGGAGCTCGGCGAGGTGGTCCCGATTTGGAGCCGAGAGGGCTGGTTGGGACGGGTCGACGTGGCCCAAAGCGCCAACTGAGACCGCGGCACGACGAAGGCCCCGACCGCTGAGCGGTCGGGGCCTTTCGTTTGCCCTGGCGGGCGGAGGCGGAGGATACGAGATTCGAACTCGTGAGGGGTTGCCCCCAACACGCTTTCCAAGCGTGCGCCCTAGGCCTCTAGGCGAATCCTCCGTGGGAGAGCTTAGTACATGTTGAGGGGTGGTTGCGACCACGGTCTCGCAGGTGGGTGGCGGGGGTGGCCTGCGGATCGGAGATTGGGGGCGGGTGGGGGGAGTGGGGGTCGGGATCCGCTACTCTTGGGGCAGCCCCTCGTGTGGCGTCATCTCTCTGAACCCCCCCAGGGCCGGAAGGCAGCAAGGGTAGGAGGGCTCTGGCGGGTGCGCGAGGGGTCCTTGCGTTTGTGGGGGTGCTGGCGGGCGGGCGGCCACGTTTGTCGCTTGGTCCCGATATCGTCGGTGGCGTGTCCCTAGCCCTGTACCGCCGCTACCGCCCCGAGACCTTCGCGGAGGTCATCGGGCAGGAGCACGTGACCGTCCCGCTCCAGCAGGCCCTGCGTAACAACCGGGTCAATCACGCGTACCTGTTCAGCGGGCCGCGCGGCTGTGGAAAGACGACCAGTGCCCGCATCCTGGCCCGCTGCCTGAACTGTGAGCAGGGCCCGACCCCGGAGCCGTGCGGGGAGTGCCAGTCCTGCCGTGACCTGGCGACCGGCGGTCCGGGTTCGATCGACGTGATCGAGATCGACGCGGCGTCGCACGGTGGTGTGGACGATGCGCGTGAGCTGCGGGAGCGGGCGTTCTTCGCGCCGGTGCACAGCCGCTACAAGATCTTCATCCTGGACGAGGCGCACATGGTGACCTCGGCCGGCTTCAACGCGCTGCTGAAGGTGGTGGAGGAACCGCCGGAGCACCTGAAGTTCATCTTCGCCACCACCGAGCCGGAGAAGGTGATCGGGACGATCCGCTCCCGCACCCACCACTACCCGTTCCGGCTGGTACCGCCCGGCACGCTGCGCGACTACCTGGCGCAGGTCTGCGGGCGCGAGGGCATCCAGGTCGAGGACTCGGTGTTCCCGCTGGTGGTGCGGGCCGGCGCCGGCTCGGTGCGTGACTCGATGTCGGTGATGGACCAGCTGCTGGCGGGTGCCGGCGACGCCGGTGTGACGTACCAGATGGCCACCGCGCTGCTCGGGTACACCGACTCCTCCCTGCTGGACGAGGTGGTGGACGCCTTCGCGGCGCAGGACGGTGCGACGGTGTTCCAGGTGGTCGACCGGGTGGTCGAGGGCGGGCACGACCCGCGGCGCTTCGTCACGGACCTGCTGGAGCGGCTGCGCGACCTGGTGATCCTGGCCACCGTGCCGGACGCGGGGGAGAAGGGCCTGATCGACGCCCCGGCCGACCGGGTCGCGGTGATGCAGGCGCAGGCCGACCGCTTCGGCCGGGCCGAGCTGAGCCGCGCCGCCGACCTGGTCAACACCGGCCTGACCGAGATGCGCGGCAACGCGGCACCCCGGCTGCAGCTGGAGCTGATCTGTGCCCGCGTGATGCTGCCCGGCGCGTACGGGGACGAGCTGTCGACGCAGGCCCGGCTGGACAAGCTGGAGCGCCGCGCCACCACCGGCGGGTTCGCCGCGCCGGCACCGGCCGCCTTCCAGCCCGCACCGCCCGGGCAGTTCGTGCAGCCCGCCGCGCAGCCCGCACCCGTGGAGGCCCCGGCCCCGCAGCCCGTCCAGCCGCAGGCCCCGCAGCAGCTGGCCCCCCAGCCCGTCGCCCCCCAGCCCGCCCCGGCCCCCGCGCCGTCCGGCCCGGCCCCGGGCACCTGGCCGATCCCGCGCAGCTTCCCCCCGGCCGACCAGACCCCGCCGCCGGCCCCGCCGCAGCAGGCCGCCCCCCAGCCCACCGCCCCGCAACCCGTCCAGCCTCCGGCCCCCGCCCCGGCTCCGCAGCAGCAGGCCCCCCAGCCCGTCGCCCCGCAGCCCGCCGCCGGCCAGCCCTCCGCGGCCGCGCAGCAGGGCGCGGCGCAGATCCGCCAGATGTGGCCGCAGATCCTGGAGGCGGTGAAGAACCGCCGCCGTTTCACCTGGATCCTGCTCAGCCAGAACGGCCAGGTCGCGGGCTTCGACGGCAGCACCCTCCAGGTGTCGTTCGTGAACGCGGGCGCCCGGGACAGCTTCGTCGGCAGCCACAGCGACGAGGTGCTGCGCCAGGCGCTGACGGACGCGCTGGGCGTGGACTGGCGGGTGGAGTGCATCGTCGACCCGTCGGGCGGCACCTCCTCGCCGTCCCAGGCCAGTGCCGCCTACGCACCCCCGGCCGCACTGGCGGGCGGCACCTGGGGCACCCAGGCCGCCGCCGCGCCCCGCGCCCCGCAGCCCCCGGCGCCCGCCCAGCACGCCCCGGGCCCGTCGGCCCCGCCGGTCCAGCAGCCGCCGACCCCGCCGCAGCAGGCCCAGCACGCCCAGCACGCCCCGTCGCAGCCGTCCGCGCCGATGCCGCCCGCCCCGCCGGCGCAGGCCCCGGCCGCCCCGCGGGTGCAGGCGCCGCCGGCGGTCGCGCCGGAGGACGACATCCCGGAGGAGGACGATCCGGACCTGACGGAGGAGGCGTTCTCCGCGCAGGACCTGATCATTCGCGAGCTGGGTGCGACGGTGCTGGAGGAGATCCACCACCGTCCGAGCTGAGCTCGCGCGCCCGGCGGCCTTCCCGAACCGGCGTGGTGTCGGCGGACGGCCGCGTAGGCTCGGGGGCAGGTGCCGGCGCGGGTGCCTGCGGTGGTTCGCGTCGGCCGTGTGAGCGTCGACATGGGTGCGACGTGAGTGCCGACGGATCGAGGAGAGTGCCGTGTTCCCTGGTGGCCAGCCGAACATGCAGCAGTTGCTGAAGCAGGCGCAGAAGATGCAGGAGGAGCTCGGCCGGGCTCAGAAGGAGCTCGCCGAGACCGAGGTCCGCGGCTCCGCGGGCGGCGGCCTGGTGCAGGTCACGGTGACCGGCGCCGGCGAGCTGACGTCGGTGACGATCTCTCCGGCCGCGGTCGACCCGGAGGACACCGAGACCCTGGGCGACCTGGTGCTGGCCGCGGTGCGGGACGCCAACGCGGCGGCCCAGAAGCTCCAGGCGGAGCGGATGGGCCCGCTGGCCCAGGGCCTGGGCGGCGCCGGCATCCCCGGCCTCCCGTTCTGAGGACCGGGCAGCACAGCAGGCCGTCGCCCGGCAGCGCGTCCAGGTGCGTCCGACCGCGTACCTGAGCGCTTGCTGACCGTGAGTTGTGTGATTTATGAGCCAGTAGGGCGTCGGGCGGTGTGTCCGGCGCCCGAATCGTTGGATGATGGCACCGGAGTGCGAACCCCGGTCGAAGGAAGGCGTGGCGGTGTACGAGGGCGTGGTGCAGGACCTGATCGACGAGCTGGGCAGGCTGCCCGGAGTCGGTCCGAAGAGCGCCCAGCGGATCGCCTTCCACATCCTGCAGTCCGATCCGGTGGACGTGCGGCGGCTGGCGTTCGCGCTGCAGCAGGTGAAGGAGAAGGTCCGGTTCTGCGTGGTCTGCGGCAACGTCGCGGAGTCCGAGCAGTGCCGGGTGTGCCTGGACCCGCGCCGCGACCTCGCGGTGATCTGCGTGGTGGAGGAGCCCAAGGACGTGGTGGCGATCGAGCGGACGCGCGAGTTCCGCGGCCGCTACCACGTGCTGGGCGGGGCGATCAGCCCGATCGAGGGGGTCGGCCCGGACGACCTGCGCATCCGTGAGCTGATGACCAGGCTCGCGGACGGCACGGTCACCGAGCTGATCCTGGCCACCGACCCCAACCTGGAGGGGGAGGCGACCGCGACCTACCTGGCCCGGCTGTGCAAGCCGATGGGCCTCAAGGTCACCCGGCTGGCGAGCGGCCTGCCCGTCGGCGGGGACTTGGAGTACGCCGACGAGGTCACCCTCGGCCGGGCGTTCGAAGGGAGACGACTGCTCGATGTCTGACCGAACCGACACCCCGCACCCGACCGACACCCCGCTCCGGACCGACGACACCCCGTGGGCGGCCGACACCCCCCGGGCCGCCGAGGCCCACCCGACCGACGCCCCCGACGACTTCGCGGTGCAGATCGCGGACTCGGTGGAGAGCTTCGTGCTGGCCGTCACCGAGGTCGCCAAGGGCGACGAGCCGGGCAGCGCGATCTCGCTGCTGCTGCTGGAGGTGTCGCAGCTGCTGCTGGCCGGCGGCCGGCTGGGCGCGATCGAGGACGTGCTGCCCGAGGACCGCTTCGAGCCGGACGCCGGCCCGGAGCCGGACGGCGTGGAGCTGCGCGAGCGGCTCGCCGAGCTGCTCGCGCCGATCGACGTCTACCACGAGGTGTTCGACCCGTACGGCCCGCCGGAGAAGCCCAGCGCGTTCCGGATCTCCGACGACCTGGCGGGGGTGGTCAGCGAGCTGAGCCACGGCCTGACGCACTACCGCGAGGGCCGGGTGTCGGAGGCGCTGTGGTGGTGGCAGTTCTCGTACCTGTCCAACTGGGGTTCGACCTGCACGGCGGTGCTGCGGGCGCTGCAGTCGCTGATCGCGCACGTGCGGCTGGACTCGCCGCTGGGCGCGGTGCCGGACGGCGCGGACACCGACGACGACGGGCTGACGGACGAGCAGCTGGAGCAGCAGGCGGGCGACCTGATGGCGGCCGAGCTCGGCCTGTAGGCGCCCCCGGGCGGGAAGTGTGACGCATCCGTCATCCGCGGGCCGGAGGCGAAGATTCCGGTAGCGGGCGCGGTGCGGCGGCGGCGATTCTTCGGGCGGGGCGGTCGGGCCCCGCAGACCTGCCGGTCCCCGGTGATCAGATTCCGATATTCACATCTCACCATGTGGAATACCGCGGCCGGAACATCCCTGCTCGTTAGACTGACGGGGACCCAACACCCCAAGTCGAGGAGCCCCCGTGGGCCTTGTCGTGCAGAAGTACGGCGGCTCATCCGTCGCGGATGCCGAAGGCATCAAGCGCGTCGCCCGCCGAATCGTGGACACCCGGAAGGCCGGCCATGAGGTCGTCGTCGTGGTCTCCGCGATGGGTGACACCACGGACGAGCTCATCGAACTCGCGGAACAGGTGACGCCTATTCCGTCCGGCCGTGAGTTCGACATGCTGCTGACCGCCGGAGAGCGCATCTCCATGGCGCTGCTGGCGATGGCGATCAAAACGCTGGGCTTCGACGCCCAGTCGTTCACCGGCAGCCAGGCCGGCGTGATCACCGACGCGACGCACAACAAGGCGCGGATCATCGACGTGACGCCGGGCCGGATCCGCAACGCCCTGGACGAGGGCAACGTCGCGATCGTGGCCGGCTTCCAGGGCGTCTCGCAGGTCTCCAAGGACATCACCACGCTGGGTCGCGGCGGCTCGGACACCACCGCGGTGGCGCTGGCGGCCGCGCTGGGCGCCGAGGTGTGCGAGATCTACACCGACGTGGACGGCGTGTTCACCGCCGACCCGCGGGTGGTCAAGAAGGCCCGCAAGATCGACTGGATCGCCTTCGAGGACATGCTGGAGCTGGCCTCGTCCGGCTCCAAGGTGCTGCTCGACCGCTGTGTCGAGTACGCCCGGCGCTACAACATCCCGATTCACGTCCGCTCCTCGTTCTCCGGCCTGCCGGGGACTATCGTCAGCGGCACCAACCCGAACCAGCCCGAAGGGGGCGAGATGGAGCAGGCCATCATCTCCGGAGTCGCCCACGACACGTCGGAGGCCAAGGTCACCGTCGTCGGCGTGCCGGACAAGCCGGGCGAGGCGGCCCGGATCTTCCGCGCCATCGCGGACGCCGAGGTCAACATCGACATGGTGGTGCAGAACGTCTCCGCCGCCTCGACCGGCCTCACCGACATCTCCTTCACGCTGCCCACCAACGAGGGCCAGAAGGCCATCGACGCGCTGACCCGGGTCAAGGAGGGCATCGGCTACGAGTCGCTGCGCTTCGACGACGCGATCGGCAAGATCTCGCTGGTCGGCGCCGGCATGCGCTCCAACCCCGGCGTCACCGCGACGTTCTTCGAGGCGCTCTCCGAGGCCGGCGTGAACATCGAACTGATCTCCACCTCGGAGATCCGCATCTCGGTGGTCACCCGCGCCGAGGACGTGCCGGAGGCGGTCCGCGCCGTGCACACCGCCTTCGGGCTCGACGGCACCGGCGACGAGGCGATCGTCTACGGCGGCACCGGCCGCTGAGGCCACCGACCCGCGATCGCGCACGGCGCAGAGGTTGTGTGCGGGACGGGTGAAGCGGACCCTGGCCGTCCGCCGGGTCTGCCAGAATCCCCCTTCGGAGCGTGGTGTTCCGGAGGGGGATTCCCCCTCTGCGGAAGAACTCCCCCGGCGCGGGGCAACCAGGACAGGGGATCGGGTGTCCAACCAGCGTGACGAACGTGACAGGGGCGGTGGTGACGATCACCCTGCCCGGGGCGGCCCGGCGGGCCGGTAGTCGGATGGGCTCTGCTGCGGCGGCAGCGGACACGACCGGGGCCAGCGTCGACCAGCTCACCGATACCTACCGGGCCCACTACCGTTCGCTGCTGCGGCTCGCCGCCCTGCTGCTGGACGACCTCTCCTCCTGCGAGGACGTCGTGCAGGAGGCGTTCATCCGGGTGCACGCCGCCCGGCGCCGGGTCCGCGACCCCGAGAAGACCCTGGCGTACCTGCGGCAGACCGTGGTCAACCTGTCCCGCTCCACGCTGCGCCGCCGGCTGCTCGGCCTGCGCCTGCTGCCCAAGCCCATGCCTGACATGGCCAGTGCAGAAGAGGGAGCATACGATGCGTTGGAGCGCGATGAACTGAAGGCCGCGCTACGGGGGTTGCAACGCCGTCAGCGGGAGGTGCTGGTGCTGCGCTACTACGCCGACCTGACGGAGGCGCAGGCGGCGGAGGTGCTCGGCATCTCCGTCGGCTCGGTCAAGGCCTACGGGTCGCGCGGACTGGCCGCCCTGCGGGTGCGGCTGGAGAGCGGCGATGACTGACCGGCACCGACCGCACCCGCCCGGCGAATTGACCGAGGAGCAGCTCCGCGACCTGCTGCACCGCGCCGTCGCCGGCGTCCAACCGGAGCCCGGCGCGCTGCCCCGGCTGCGCACCGCCGTACCCCGCCGCCGGGCGGCCAGGCGGCGGGCCTGGAGCGGCGCCGCGGTGCTGGCGGGAGCCGTCGCCGTGCTGCCCCTGGTGCACGTCGCGCAGCCGTTCCACCTGTCCGGCGACCCGACCGGCGGCCAGGCCGCGGTCGGCGACCACGCCGCCGCCCCGGCCAACTCGGTGGCCGCCCCCGGCCACCCGCACGGCGCGCCCACCGCGAGCGCGGCCGGCTCCGGCGCCACCGGGCCCGAGACCTCCGCCGTACCGAGCGCCGACCACAGCCCCGGGGCGTCGCCCGCCGCCCTCCCGCTGTGCACCCGCGCCGACCTCGGCCGGGCGGACGCGCAGCAGGCCGCCGGCGCCCCCGCCGACGGCCGGATCTACGGCTGGTTCCGGCTCACCAACACCGCCTCCTACGCGTGCCGGGTCACCGACCCGGGCGCCCTCGACCTCGGGGCCGGCGCCACCGGCGTCCGGGTGCTCGCCCACACCGCCGGCGACCCGGCCGGCGAGCTGCCCGACCCGTCCGGGCTGCCCCGCGAGGTGTCGCTCGCACCCGGTGCCTCCTACCTGGTCCGGTTCGCCTGGGTGCCCGCCCGCTGCGACACCGCCTCGCCTGCCCCCACCGGGTCGCAGCCCGCCCCCGCTCCCGGCAGCGCCGGGCTGCCCGGCGCCGACGGCCCGGCCGGGGCCAGCCCCGCGCCGCTGACCGCCGACCCCAGCCCCTCCGGCGGGCCCACCCCCGGCGGCACCCCCGGCCCGTCCGCGCCCGCCACCTTCGCGCTCGGCTACACCCCCGACCCGGCCACCGGCCCCGCTGCCAGCACCGTCCTCCCCGCCGGCTGCGGCGGCACCGTCTACCACTCGGCTCCCGAACCGTCCCCCGTCGGCGCCACCCCGGCCCCCTCGCCGAGCGCCGGCGCCTGACGTCCGGCCGGGGCCGGTCCGGGCGTCGGGCTCAGATGCCGAGCGACTCGGCGCGGGCCTCGGCGCGCCGCAGCAGGGCGTGCACCTCGGCCTGCCGCCGCCCGGGCCGGTCGTTCCACAGGTCGGGCGAGGTGGTCGGGCGGCCGGTGGCGTGCAGCACCTCCATGATCTGGACGCGGGCCCGGCGCACCGTGTACGCGGTGCCGTAGCCGTGCGCGAGGACGGCGGTCTGCGCGCCGAGCAGGCAGACCCGGCCGGCCGCGTCCCACATCGCGCCCTGGATCCAGCCGGCCTCGGCGAGGTAGCGCGAGGTCAGCCGCAGGTGCCCGGCGACGGTGACCGGCACCGGGCGGGCCGGGCGGCGGGCCATCCGGTCCAGCAGGGTGCGGTGCGGCAGCGGATGGCCGAAGTTCCACGGCTGCCGGACGGAGCCGTACGCCCCGCCGTCGCAGCCGGGCTCCACCGGGGGCAGCGCGGGCGGGGGCCGCAGCGGCAGCAGTGGCTGCCGGTCGGGGGCGGGAAGTCCGGCCAGGTACTGCTCGATCTCCTCGACCAGGCCCAGGTGCTGGGCGAGGACGGGCAGGTCGAGCCGGTCGAGCTGGTCGAACGGCGGCGCGGATGCGGGCATGGCACAACTCCTCCGGTCGTTATGTCGTATTTGTAACCCTTCTGATGATCGACAGTCAGGTGCCGCACCGCAGCCGCCCGGCTTCCCGTCCTCGCCCGCACCGTTCCGCTCACCACCCGGAATCGGGTTGGATGAGGGTATGAACGAGCAGACGAACATCGTTCCGGCGTGGGAGCAGCGGTTCCGGGCAGCGCGGGTCTCGCTGCCCGAGTGGGCGGACGAGGCGCCGGAGCGGGCACTGTACGTGTCCAACGCGACCGGCACCTTCGAGGTGTACGCGTGGGACCGCGTCGCCGACGAGCACCGCCGGGTCACCGACCGCCCCAACGGCACCACGGACGCCGAGCTCAGCCCCGACGGCGAGTGGATCTGGTGGTTCGACGACACCGACGGCGACGAGTTCGGCGTCTGGCGCCGCCAGCCGTTCGCCGGCGGCCCCGACCAGGAGGCCGTGCCCGGCGTCCCCGCCGCCTACGAGGCGGGCCTGGCGCTCGGCCGCGACGGCACCGTGGTGGTCGGCACCTCCACCGACGACGAGGGCACCACCCTCTACCTGCGCCGGCCCGGCGCGGACGAGCCCGAGGTGGTCTACCACCACGCCGAGTACGGCGGCGTCGGCGACCTGTCCCACGACAGCTCGCTGCTGGCCGTCGACCACACCGAGCACGGCGACGCCATGCACGGGGCGATCCGGGTGCTGCGGCTGTCCGACGGCGCCACCGTCGCCGAACTCGACGAGGTCACCGGCCGCGCCGAGCCGCGCGGCGTCTCCTGCCTCGGCTTCGCGCCCGCCGCCGGCGACACCCGGCTGCTGGTCGCCCACCAGCGCTCCGGCCGCTGGGAGCCGATGCTGTGGGACGTCGCCACCGGCGCCGAGACCGAGCTGACCCTCCGCGACGAGCAGGGCCGCCCGTTCCCCGGCGACCTGTCCGCGCAGTGGCGGCCCGACGCCCGCTCGCTGCTGATCGAGCACGAGTACGAGGCCCGCTCCGAGCTGTTCTCGTACCGGCTGGACACCGGCGAGCTGACCCGGCTGGACACCCCGCGCGGCACCGTCGCCGGGGCCACCGCCCGCCCCGACGGCACCGTCGAGTTCCTGTGGTCGTCGGCCGCCGAGCCGTCCGCGGTGCGCTCCACCGCCGGCACCGTGGTGCTGCGCGCGCCCGGCCCGGTCCCGCCCGGCTCGGTGCCCGTCGAGGACGTCTGGGTGGACGGCCCCGGCGGCCGGGTGCACGCCCTGGTGCAGCGGCCCGCCGGCGAGGGCCCGCACCCGACGGTGTTCGAGGTGCACGGCGGCCCCACCCACCACGACAGCGACTCCTTCGCGGCCGGCCCCGCCGCCTGGCTCGACCACGGCTTCGCGGTGGTCCGGGTCAACTACCGCGGCTCCACCGGCTACGGCCAGGCCTGGACGGACGCGCTCACCGAACGCGTCGGCCTGATCGAGCTGGAGGACATCGGCGCGGTCCGCGACTGGGCGGTCTCCTCCGGCCTGGCCGACCCGGACCGGCTGGTGCTCTCCGGCGGCTCCTGGGGCGGCTACCTGACCCTGCTCGGCCTCGGCACCCAGCCCGACCGGTGGACGCTCGGCCTGGCCGCCGTCCCCGTCGCCGACTACCTCACCGCCTACGCGGACGAGATGGAGGCGCTGAAGTCGCTGGACCGCACGCTGTTCGGCGGCACCCCCGAGGAGGTCCCCGAGCGCTGGCACGCCTCCTCGCCGCTGAGCTACGTCGAGCAGGTCAAGGCCCCGGTGTACATCAGCGCCGGCGTCAACGACCCGCGCTGCCCGATCCGGCAGATCGACAACTACGTGCGGCGGCTGGAGGAGCTCGGCAAGGTCCACGAGGTGTACCGCTACGATGCCGGGCACGGTTCGCTGGTCGTCGACGAGCGGATCAAGCAGCTTCGCTTGGAGATCGACTTCGTCCGGCGACACCTGGCCCCCGGCACCGTCCGGTGACCGGTGCCCCCGGCCGGTGGGGGGACAACGGATGGGTGGACGCGCCGCGCTGGCCGCCGCCGCGGTCGGCGCGATCGTGCTGACCGCGGCCGGCTGCTCGTCGAACGAGAAGTACGACTGCGTGGAGGCCGCCGCCCCCGCCAAGGCCGACACCGGCGTCGACCTGCGGGTGCTCGCCAAGAGCAAGAGCGGCGGCCGCAGCTCCAAGGGCTCCAGCGGGTCCAAGTCCGGCGGCGGCAGCAAGAGCTCCGGCACCACGTCCCACTCGGGCGGCGGCTCCCGGGTGGTCGTCCACCACTACCACCACCGGCCGGGCTCCAGCCGCAGCGACGACTACGTGGACGAGTGCGGCAACCCGTCGCCCACGCCGGGTTCCGGCTTCGGCGACTTCGGCAACTGCCCCAGCCCGAACGCGCTGCCCGCCACCGGGCCCGGCTCGCCGTCGGGCTCGGCCTCGGCCTCGGCGGGCAGCGCCTCGCCGAGCTCCGCGGCCCCGCCGTCGCCCTGCCCGAGCGGCTCGCCGTCCGGCAGCGCCTCGGCCTCGCCGTCGCCCGGGGTTTCCGCGTCGCCGAGTGCCTCGCGTACTGGGAAGCGCTGACCGGGCGTTCGCGGGTCAGTCGAGGGCCGGGTCCAGTCCGAGGGCCCGGTCCTGGACGGCCTCCGCCTCGCGGCGCACCAGCCGGAACCACATGAAGACCACGAACCCGGCGAAGACGAACCACTCCAGGGTGTAGCCCAGGTTCTGGAACGCCCGCAGGCTCAGCCCGTCCCCGCCCTGCGGCTGCACCGTCGGCACCGGGGTCAGGCCCGCCGGGACGTCGTCGGCCGCCACCCAGCCGTCGTACAGCGGGTACGGCAGCACGTTCACCAGCGTCGCCGGGCTGATCGTGCCCAGCTGCCCGGCCGGCAGACCGCCCGCCACCGCGCCGCCGCTGCCGCTGTTCTCCGGCGCCTGCAGCCGGCCCGTCACGCTCACCTGCCCGGACGGCACCGCCGGGGCCTCGCCCGGCGAACCCGCCGCCCAGCCCCGCACCACCGGCACCGCCCGGCCGCCGTCGACCAGCAGCGGCGTCAGCACGTAGTAGCCGGAGCGGCCGTCCACCGTGCGGTTCGGCACCAGCAGCTGGTGCTCCACGTCGAACGAGCCGGTGACGGTCACCGCCCGGCCCAGCGTGTCGGTGCCGACCTTCGCGGCGGCGTCGGGCAGCACCTCGGACAGCGGCCGGGCCTGCGCCCCGGCCGCCGCGGCACTCGCCCGGTCGATGTCCTGGTGGGTGGAGACCCGGCTCTCGAACCGGCCCAACTGCCAGGAACCCAGCATCAGACAGACCCCGATCGCCGCCACCGCGACAACCGTGCCGACGAGCCACCGCGGGCTGAACAGGAACCGGTACACCCCACCACGGTAACCATTCCTGACACCGCCCCCGACCGCCGGGTGCGCCCCCCCGTACGGTGGGGCGGTGACCGCACTGATCCGCCCGCTCACCGCCGACGGCCTCCACGCCCACTGCGACGCCCTCGCCGACCTGCTGCTGGACGCCGTGGACGACGGCGCCTCGGTCGGCTTCCTGGCCGGCACCACCTACCCGGAAGCGGCCGCCTGGTGGCGCACCCTGCACCCGTCCGTCGCCGACGGCACCCGCCTGCTGTGGACGGCCACCGGCCCCGACGGCCGCCTGCTGGGCACCGTCGCCCTGGTCCGCGAGACGCGGCCGAACGGACGGCACCGCGCCGAGGTGTCCAAGCTGCTGGTGCACCGCGACGCCCGCGGCGCCGGCCTGGGCCGCCGACTGCTGGCCACCGCCGAACAGGCCGCCCGCGACGCCGGCGCCACCCTGCTGCTGCTCGACACCCAGACCGGCAGCGCCGCCGAACACCTCTACCGCAGCGCCGGCTGGACCGCCTTCGGCACCGTCCCCGGCCACGCCGCGACCCCCGACGGCGTGCTCGCCGACACCACCTACTACTACAAGCAGCTCGCCGGCTGACGCCTCACCCGGCCGTCGGACGCCGGAACTCGGGCTGGTCCAGCAGCCGCAGCCAACTGCCGTCCGGCTGCTGCCGCACCACCTGGGCGCGGGCCCCCGTGCCGTCCTTCGGCGGCGTGGAGGTCAGCGCGATGCCGTCCGCCGCCAGCGTCGGCAGCGGAGCCTCCGGGGTGAACCGCGGACGGTGCGCCAGCACCTGCGCCCACAGCTCCCGGATCGCCTCCCGGCCGACGGTGAACCGCCCCGGCGGGTACGCCAGCACCGCGTGCTCCTCGTACAGCGCGGCGACCCCGGCCGCGTCACCCGCGTTCGAGCGCTCCACGAACAGCCGGGTCAGGTCCTCCGGGCGCATCGCCTTCTCGTACTCGCTCATCGCCGCCTCCGCGTGGTCGCTCCTTGGTGCTCCAAGCCTCCCGCCGATGTGATCAGAAGTCCAACAGCTGGTTCTGCTCCGAACTAGAATCTGCACTCATGGAACTGAGGCAGCTGGAGTACTTCCTCGCCGTCGCCGAGGAGCGCAACTTCACCCGCGCCGCCGAGCGGGTGCACATCAGCCAGTCCGGGGTCAGCGCCCAGATCCGGCAGCTGGAACGCGAACTCGGCGCCGAACTCTTCGACCGCTCCGCCCGCACCGTCACCCTCACCACGGCCGGAAAGGCCGCCCTCGAACACGCCCGGCAGGCCGTCGCCGCGGCCCGCGCGGTCGGCCAGGCCGTCGGCGAGGTCAGCGACCTGATTCGCGGCAGCCTCACCCTCGGCATGGTGGCCGGCTGCACCCTCACCCCGCTGTTCGACGGCCTCGCCGCCTTCCACCGCGCCCACCCCGGCGTCGAACTCGCCCTGCTGGAGGGCGACTCCGCCCACCTCGCCGAAGCCGTCCGCACCGGCGCCCTCGACCTCGCCCTGATCGGCTGCGCCGGCGCCACCCCCGACGGCCTCGACGCGCACACCCTGATCGACGAACCCCTGGTCGCCGCCGTCCCGCCCGGCCACCCCCTGGACGGACCCGGCACCACCCTCGCCGAACTGCTCGCCCACCCGCTGATCTGCCTGCCGTCCGGCACCGGCGTCCGCGCCGCCCTCGACCGCGACTGCGCCGCCGCCGGACTCACCGCGCGGATCGCCCTGCAGGCCTCCGCCGCCTCCGCGATCGCCGACCTCGCCGCCCGCGGCCTCGGCGTCGCCGTGCTCAGCCGCTCCATGGCCGAGGCCTTCCCCGCCCTGCGGCCGGTCCCCGTCGCCGGCCTCACCACCCCCGGCCTGCTCGCCCTGGTCTCCCGCCCCGGCCCCGCCCCGGCACTGCGGGCCCTGCTCGCCGACCTGCGCCGGGCGTTCGACCGCTGAACGCCCGGCGCGGGACGGTCAGTTCACGTACGCCAGCTCGTGCGGCGTCCCGTTGAACCGCAGGCCGCCGGTCTCCGTCACCGTCACGATGTCCTCGATCCGGACGCCGAACCGGCCCGGCAGGTAGACGCCCGGCTCGATCGAGAAGCACATCCCCGGCACCAGCGGCCGGGTCTCGCCCTCGATCATGTACGGCGGCTCGTGCGTGGTCAGGCCGATGCCGTGACCGGTGCGGTGGATGAAGTACTCGCCGTACCCGCCCCCGGTGATCACCGCCCGGGCCACCCGGTCGATCTCCTGGCAGCTCACCCCCGGCGCCACCGCGTCGAACGCGGCCTGCTGGGCCCGCCGCACCAGGTCGTGCACCTCCCGCACCTCGGCGGGCGGCTCGGTGCCGACGTACACCGTACGGGTGGTGTCCGAGCCGTAGCCGTCCTTCAACCCGCCGAAGTCCAGCACCACCGTGTCGCCGGGCCGGATCACCCGGTCCCCGGCCTCGTGATGCGGATTCGCCCCGTTCGGGCCCGAGCCCACCACCGTGAAGTCCACCTGGCTGTGCCCGTGCTCGATCAGCAGCGACGCCAGATCGGCCGCCACCTCCCGCTCGGTGCGACCCGCGAACGGCACCCCCAGGATCGCCCCGTACGTCAGGTCCGCCGCCGCACCCGCCGCCGCCAACCGGGCCAGCTCGTCCGGCTCCTTCACCGCCCGCAGCATCGGCAGCACCGACGTCAACGAGGCGTACGAGGTGGCCGGCAGCGCCCCCTGCAGGCCCAGCAGGTGCATCGCCCACGCGTTGTCCGAGATCCCGTACCGGCCCGCCGCGTCCATGTTCGGGGCCAGCACCGCGTACGGGTCCTCGCCGTCGATCCAGTCCGCCATCCGGACCGCCTCCGCACCCGCCGCCCGCTCCGCGTCCGGACGCTCCAACCTCGGCACCAACAGCACCGGCTCCGCCCCCGGCGCCACCACCAGCGCCGTCAACCGCTCCGTGTTCACCGGCAGGTACCCCGTCAAATACGTCAGATCCGGACCGGGCGTCACGACCAGCCCCGCCAACCCCGCATCCGCAGCAGCCGTGGCCGCACGGGCCATCCGGGCCTGAAAGTCCGCCGTGGCAAACGCCTCAGCCATCAACATCCCCTCCCTCGGGGCTCAGCGACCACCGGCCGCACCTCACACTCACCGGGCACACGACTCCGCCACACCCACCAGAATCTTCCCCACCCCACCCCACCGCACGACAATCCCCCACCCGACGGAACCGCTTCGCTCCGCCCCCGGGAACGCGGCGGGTCTCACAGGGAGCTTCCGTCGGGTTCGTGGACCCAGTTCCGGGAGTGGTGCGAGCGGTGGTAGGCCAGGTGGTCCCGGTCGATCTCGTGCGCCGCCACCACGGACAGCCGGCCCAGCGAGGCGCCGGTGGCCTGCTCGGTGACGGTCAGATCGTCGTTGATCCAGAGCATCCCGAAGTCGAAGAGGGTGTGGTGGTTCGGGCAGAGGCAGAGCACGTTGGAGGCGACATCGGGGCCGTTGTGCGGTCGGCCGAGGCCCCGAATGTGCGCGGCTTCTGCGTAGGCGCCAGTGGGCGTCGGCAAGCGAGTGCCGCACACCTGGCAAGTGAAGTCGTGCGCACGTTTGACGAAGTCCGCCACCGAGGTGCTGCGTACGATCCGTTGGATCTTGGTCTCCACCCGGGTCAGCGTCTTGCGCCCGACCGGAGGGGCCGGCAGGGGCGGCTGGTGGATCGGCGGGACTTCGGCCGTTGTCGCCTGCACGAGCCGGTAGCGCCACACCAGGTGGCCGGAGCGCCCCAGGTCGGACCAGTACTCCTCCACTCGGAACAGGCCGTCGTAGCGGTAGCCCGCCACCACCGACTTCCGCTGATGGTCCGCCAGGCTGCGTATCACGCGAACGGGAACTCCGGTGCTCACGCTGGTGACCAGCGCAGCGTTGCCGCGGGTGAGCTGTTGCGCTGCGACCTGCTGCCCCGTGTTGGGGTCGCGCCCACCCTGGCCGGTGTAGATGACCACGTCACCGTGGTCCTCGTCGTCCTCGTAGCCACCGGAGATCACGATCGACTGTGCGCCGTGAACCTTCGTTCCGGCGATGCCCGCCTGGAGCTGACGGTGGACGCCGGCGTCGAACAGCGCACGACGGTTGGCATAGACCTTGCCGACCTCGACTCCCGGCACCGGTCCGTACATGAAGGTCACATCTTCATATGTCATCCCGCCATTGTTCCGGCTCCAACCATCAACCCTTCCAGGAAGGTTGGCCACGTTGGCCCGTGGCTTGCCCCTGCGCAGGAAGTCGCAGGGCTGTCAGTGGCATGGCGTAGGTTCGGTCGGTAGACGCACGGACGCTTCATCAACTGCCACGGGGGCCTAGTGAACGCCTGGATCCTGACCTATCACCCGGACGACCTCGACCTCCTGCCGTTCCACCGGGACGGCCAAGAGCTCAAGTCCTGGAACCTCGATCGCAGCCAGGACCAGCTGACGGCAGGCGACCCGTTCTTCCTCTTCCGCCTCGGGCCGGACGGCGGCGTGATCGCACACGGACACCTCACCGGCCCCGCGGCGCCCGGACCTGCGGACGCATCACCGGGTTGGTGCGTCCCGCTGACCGTGGACGAGTGGCTCGACCGTCCTGTCCCCAAGGACCGGTTCGCGCATGCGCTGATCGGCCTGCCGGTGATGGGCGGGTCGCTGGCGGCCGGGCCTCACCGCCTGGACGACATCCAGCGGGCGGCGATCGCGGATGTGCTGGTGGAGTCGCGAGGTAAGGACCTGGAGTGGCACCTTCGCCCGGGCGACCAGATCCGTAGGACCGAGCTGCACAGCCGTTACGGCGGCAGCGGCCAGGGCGGCATCAGCCCGTCGCGCCGGAGTCCCAACGTGCTCATCTTCACCGACCCCAAGGCGGGCCGGCAGCACGGCTACTTCGACGAGTGGGACGAGGACGGCACGTTCCACTACACCGGGGCAGGCCAGCACGGAGACCAGGTCTTCGACAAGGGCAACAAGGCGATTCGTGACCACCTCCGGACGGGCAAGCGGCTGCGCCTGTTCGAGGGTTCCAGAGAGGTGGTCCGCTATGTCGGCGAGTTCACCCTCGACTCGGCCAAGCCCTACTCCCCCGGTCGGGCACCCGGCACCGGCACGAGCGAACTTCGGGACGTCATCAGGTTCCACATGATTCGGGTCGGTGCGACCGTCCAGCGGTCCGACGTCGAGGTGGGCGTCGACTACCGTCCGGCGGACGAGCACGTCATCCCTGCCATAGCGGCCCCGGCCGAACAGAACCCCGACCTGAACCGCCGCAACCTGCAAACACACCGCCGGCTCCAGAACAACCTCGCCAAAGAAGCCACCAACCGCGGCATGGTCGTGCTGTCACCCACCCTGGCAGACCCGGACTTCGACCTCGCCTGGCGGGACCCGGACGGCAACCTCACTGTGTGCGAGGTCAAGTCCCTGACCGACACCAACGAGATTCGCCAACTGCGCGCCGGCCTCGGTCAACTCCTCGACTACCACGACCAACTCCAGCACCGCGCACCCGCTGTTCGCCCCATCCTGTGGGTGGAACGCGAACCCACCGACCTCCGATGGGTCGGACTGTGCGCACGGGTCGGCATCACCCTCGCCTGGCCCGACCACGAAGACCGAATCTTCCAGGCCGCCGGTGATCACTGGCCGCACTCCACCGAGGCGTAGCCAGCTCGTTCTGCGGTCCCCCTGCATGGCTACATCGACGTAGTCACGCAGGGGGATCCGCACAACGAGGAAGGGCCCTACCGGATTTCTCCGGCAGGGCCCTCACCTGCACTTACGAAGTCGGGGTAGCGGGATTTGAACCCACGGCCTCTTCGTCCCGAACGAAGCGCGCTACCAAGCTGCGCTATACCCCGGTCCTGCTTTGTTGCCTTCCGTGTCCGGCGCAACGAGTAGAACTCTACAGGAGGTGGGGCCAGAGACGAAATCCGGTTTAGGGGCTGGTCAGTGAGGGGTGGGGGTGAGGGTGAGGAGGGTGGCTTCGGGGGGGCAGGCGAAGCGGAGGGGGGTGTAGCGGTTGGTGCCGCAGCCGGCGGAGACGTGGAGGTGGGAGCGGTGGCCGGCGGCGGTGTGGGTGGAGAGGCCTTTGACGCGGTCGGTGTCGAGGTCGCAGTTGGTGACGAGGGCGCCGTAGAAGGGGATGCAGAGCTGGCCGCCGTGGGTGTGGCCGGCGAGGATCAGGGGGTAGCGGTCGGCGGTGAAGGCGTCGAGGACGCGGAGGTAGGGGGCGTGGACGACGGCGAGGGAGAGGTCGGCGTCGGGGGAGGGGCCGCCGGCGACGGCGGTGTAGTCGTCGAGGCGGATGTGCGGGTCGTCGAGGCCGGTGAACTCGATGTCGAGGCCGGCGACGGTGAGGCGGCCGCGGGCGTTGTTGAGGTCGAGCCAGCCGGCCCGGTCGAAGCCGTCGCGGAGCTTCTGCCAGGGGTTGTGGACGGCGCCGGTGATGCCGCGGCGCCCGGTGCCGTCGGGGTTGTTGAGGCCGTGGACGCCGCTGCGCAGGGCCTTGAGGTAGCGGGTGGGCGACTTGCGGGCGGGGCCGTAGTAGTCGTTGGAGCCGAAGACGTAGACGCCGGGGAAGTCCATCAGCGGCCCGAGGGCGTCCAGCGTGGCGGGGACGCCGAGCGGGTCGGAGAGGTTGTCGCCGGTGTTGACGACGAGGTCGGGACGGAGCCCGGCGAGGCTCTGCAGCCAGCGCTGCTTCTTGGCCTGCCCGGTGACCATGTGGATGTCGGACACCTGGAGGATCCGGATCGGCCGCGCGCCGGCGGGAAGGATCGGAACCTCGACGCGGCGCAGGCGGAACGAGCGGACCTCGTACCCGGCGGCGTAGACGAGACAGGCGGCACCGGTGGCGGCGACACCGAGCGGGACGGAGTACAGCGGTCGCATCGGTCCATGGTCGCAGACCGTTCGAAAAGACGGACAAGCGCCCGGGGCTCGGCGGGCGGTGACGGGCCGTCAGCGAGGGGCGGCGGGTGCCGGCGGGCGGAATCGGCAGGTGGCGGCGGGTAAAGGAGCGGCGTCGGGGCCGTACAGGTGTCAGAATCGGCGGCATGACGACGCTCAAGGAGCAGCTGCACGAGGACCTCACGGCTGCCATCAAGGCACGGGACGAGCTGCGCTCGTCCACTCTCCGGTTGACGCTGGCTGCGGTGACCAGCGCCGAGGTGGCGGGCAAGGAGAAGCGCGAGCTGTCCGACGCCGAGGTGCTTCAGGTGATCGGCAAGGAGGCGAAGAAGCGGCGGGAGGCCGCGGAGGCCTTCGAGGGCGCCGGTCGGGCGGAGCAGGCGGCGCGGGAGCGGGCCGAGGGCGAGCTGCTGGACGGGTACCTGCCGAAGCAGCTCACCGACGAGGAGCTGGCCGGGATCGTGGCCGCCGCGGTGGCGGAGTCGGGGGCGAGCGGCCCGCAGGGCATGGGCGCCGTGATGAAGCTGGTGCGGCCGCGGGTCGAGGGCAAGGCGGAGGGCGGCCGGGTGGCCGCTGCGGTGAAGGCGGCGCTGGCCGGCTGACGGCGAGCAGCAGGCGTACGACACGAAGCCGCCCGCCCGGAGTCGAACTCCGGACGGGCGGCTTCCTACGTGCCGGTCAGCGGTGGCCGGGCTTGCCGGTGTTGCCGCTGGTGGGCGGGAAGGAGAACCCGCCGGTGGGCCAGCCGGGGTTGCCGCCGTTCCCGCCGCCGTTCCCGTTGCCCCCGCCGGTGGGGTTGCCCTGGGCGCCGTCGCCGGACGGGTCGGGGTTGTCGGTGGCGGGCGGGGTGGTGGGCGTCTGCGGGGTGATGTTGGTGAGCTTGAAGTGGCTGACCGGCGTGCCGTCCAGGGCGTCGTTCATGGCCATGCGCCAGATCGGGCCGGGGCCGTCGGCGCCGTAGACCGCGGTGAAGGGCCTGCCGCCGATGGTGATGTTCTTCATCGAGACGTTGCCGCCGACGCCGCCGAGCCAGACCGAGGTGGCGAGGTCGGGGGTGTAGCCGGTGAACCAGGCGGCGAACCGCTCGTCGGTGGTGCCGGTCTTGCCGGCGATCGGGCGGCCGTCGTCGAGGCCGAGGGAGGAGCCGGTGCCCTTCTCGGTCACGCCGAGCAGCAGCGAGTTGACGCCGTCCGCGGTGGTCTGGGACATCGCCTGGTTGCAGTTGGCCTTCGGCACGTCCAGCTTCTTGTTGTCGCTGGTGACCACGGAGGTCAGCGCGATCGGGGCGCAGTACATGCCGCGGGCGGCGAAGGACGCGTAGACGGCGGCCATCTGGAGCGGGCTGACCTCCTGGGTGCCGAGCACCATGGAGGGGACCTCCTGCAGCGACTTGCCGTTGGCCAGGGTGCCGACGCCGAGCTTGTCGGCCATCTGCTTCATCGGGCAGAGGCCGGTCTGCTGCTCCAGCTGCACGAAGTAGGTGTTGACCGACTTCTGCATGGCGATCTGCATGCTGTACGGGCCGATTTCCTGGTCGGACTCGTTCGACACGGTGGCGATGGGCCGGGTGTTGTTGACCCAGGTGCCCTCGCAGGTGGAGACCCGGGGGTAGTCCATCTTCGGCGGCGAGGACAGCTCCTGGGTGATCGGCACCCCGTTCTCCAGGGCGGCCGCGGCCAGGATCGGCTTGAAGGTCGAGCCGGGGGAGAAGCCGCTGCCGCCGCCCATCGACGAGCCGACGTTCAGGTTGAGGACGGTCTGCTTCTTCGACTCGTCCAGGCCGTACGGGCGGGTCTGGGCCATCGCGAGGATCTCGCCGGTGCCGGGCTTGACCATGGTGCCGGCGGCGGAGACCTTGTCGGTCACGTAGACCTTCTTGGTGACCGCGTTGTACATGGCCTGCTGCTTGTCCGGGTCGATGGTGGTGTTGATCTTCAGGCCGCCCTGCGACCAGAGCTTCTGCCGGTCGGCGGCGGTCTTCCCGAACGCCGGGTCCTGCTTGATCACGTGGCGCACGTAGTCGCAGAAGAAGCCCATGCCGTTCTGCGCGGTGATGCAGCCGTTCTGCGGCTCGGTGTACTTGATGCCGAGGTCGGTGGCGAGCGCGGCCTTCGCCTCGTCCGGCGAGATGTGCTTGTACTCCAGCAGCTTGTTGATCACCGTGTTGCGGCGGTTCAGCGCGGCCTGCGGGTGGGCGATCGGGTCGTACGACGAGGGGTTCTGCACCAGGCCGGCGAGCATCGCGGCCTCGGGGATGTTGAGGTCCTTGGCGCTCTTGTTGAAGTAGCGCTTGGAGGCGGACTCGATGCCGTACGCCTGGTGGCCGTAGAACGTGATGTTCAGGTAGTTGGTGAGGATCTGATCCTTGCTCAGGTCCTCCTCCAGCTTGATGGCGTACTTCAGCTCCTGGATCTTGCGACCCATGCTCTTCTTGGTGGCTTCCAGGAAGGCCTGCTGGTCGTCGCCGGCCTGCTCGACGAAGACGTTCTTCACGTACTGCTGGGTGAGCGTGGAGGCGCCCTGGGCGGTGGTGCCGGACTCGGCGTTCTTGGTGGCCGCGCGCAGCACGCCCTTGAGGTCGACGGCGCCGTGCTCGTAGAAGCGGTTGTCCTCGATGTCGACCTGCGCCTGGCGCATGATCGGCGCCATCTCCTCCTTGGTGAGGATGGTGCGGTCGCGGTCGTAGACCTTGGCGATCAGGCCGCCCTTGGCGTCGTAGATCATCGACACCTGGGAGAGCGTCGGCGTCTTGAAGTCGTCCGGGATGTTGTCGAACGATTCGGCGGTGTCCTTGGCGGTCAGGCCGAACGCGCCGACGGCCGGCAGCGCCATTCCGGCGACCAGGATGCCGGCCAGCACGGCGCTGCCCAGGAACTTGACGCCGAGCCCTGCCTTGTCCAGTGCGGTACCCGTGGATCGCGAAGCTGCCATGGGGAGAACCCTACGTCGCCGAATCCCGTACAGGGGGGCAGGTGTTCGCCTACGCTTGTCACAGAACTGCGACAGCTTCGCTGCGTTCATCATCATCACTCTTGTGAGTGATGAGCTTTGTCCGATTCGGGGCATTGTGCACCGAAATTTGGCAGCTGCACGGCGGGCGGCTGTCGCGCACCGTGACGAAAACGCCCCATTCGGGCCCGGCAAGGCCCCCGACCTGCAATCACTCCAACGAGTGAGCTCCCGGACACCCATAGTCCGATCGGGTCATTCGAGATTGGGCCGACAGGGGCTGTTGCGTTGTGTCGTTCTTCCGTAACGTCCTCAACTGGCAACGGTGAATATGCCGTTGCCGCCGTGGGGGAGCCCCGAATCGGGAGAGGACGGCGCCGGGATGGGCTGGGTGGACGACTGGAGCGCGCAGGCCGCGTGCCGCACGAGCGATCCGGATGAACTGTTCGTGCAGGGGGCGGCGCAGAACCGCGCCAAGGCGGTGTGCAGCGGGTGCCCGGTGCGCACCGAGTGCCTCGCGGACGCACTCGACAACCGTGTCGAGTTCGGCGTGTGGGGCGGAATGACGGAGCGCGAGCGTCGGGCGCTGCTGCGCCGGCGCCCGACCGTGGGGTCCTGGCGCAGGCTGCTGGAGACCGCGCGCACCGAGTACGAGGAGTCGCTGGCCACCGGGGTGGTCCTGCGGGACTACGCCCAGGCGGGCTGACGCTCCGTCAGGAGGAGTGGTGCGGTGGGCCGTCGGCTCACTCGGTGGGGGAGCCGAGGCGGTTGCCGATGGCCCGCAGCCCGTCCAGGTCGTGGACGTCTCCGGGCAGCGCGGGTACTTCGACGATCGGCACGTCCGGGTAGACCGAGGCGAAGCGGTCGCGGGTGCGCCGCTCCCTGGCCATGACCTGCACGCGTTCGGCGTGCAGGCGCAGCAGCCCGGCGGCCAGCGTCTCGGCCTCGACGCTGGAGGCGGCTGTTCCGTTCTCCTCCAGGGCCTCGGCGGCGGCCAGCGCGCGTTCCGAGGTGAGGTGCGGGGCGCCGGTGGTGTGCACCCGGTTGAGCACCAGGCCGGCCAGCGGCATGGCGTCGGCGGCCAGCCGGTCGACGAAGTACGCGGCCTCGCGCAGTGCGTCGCGCTCGGGCGCGGCGACCACCAGGAACGCGGTGCCTTCGGCCTTCAGCAGCTGGTAGGTGCGGTCGGCGCGTTCCCGGAAGCCGCCGAACATGGAGTCCATCGCGGAGACGAACGTCTGGACGTCGGTGAGCAGTTGGGCTCCGAAGATCTTGCCGAGGGTGCCGGTGATCAGGCCCATGCCGACGTTGAGGAACTTCATCGCGGAGCGGCCGCCGACCTTGGCGGGGGCGGTGAGCAGCCGGATCACCCGGCCGTCGAGGAAGGACCCGAGGCGGCTGGGGGCGTCCAGGAAGTCCAGCGCGGAGCGGGACGGCGGGGTGTCGACGACGATCAGGTCCCAGCGGTCCTCGGCGCGGAGCTGGCCGAGCTTCTCCATGGCCATGTACTCCTGGGTGCCCGCGAAACCGGCCGACAGCGACTGGTAGAACGGGTTCTCCATGATGGTCCGGGCCCGCTCGGGGTCGGCGTGGGCGAGCACGACCTCGTCGAAGGTCCGCTTCATGTCCAGCATCATCGCCTGGAGTTCGCCCTCGCCCCGGGTGCCCTTGACCACCCGCGGGGTGTTGTCGAGCTCGGTCAGGCCCATCGACTGGGCGAGCCGGCGGGCCGGGTCGATGGTCAGCACCACGACGCGGCGGCCGCGTTCGGCGGCGCGCAGGCCGATCGCCGCGGCGGTGGTGGTCTTGCCGACCCCGCCGGAGCCGCAGCAGACCACGATGCGGGTCTCCCGGTCGTCGATCAGGGTGTCGATGTCCAGCCCGGTCATGCCGCTCCCTGCCGCTTCAGCTCGCCTGCCAGCCGGTACAGTCCGGCCAGGTCCACGCCCTCGCCGAGCAGTGGCAACTCGTAGGTGGGAAGCCGGAGTTGCTGGAGGTCGATGCGCTGGGTGCGTTCCAGTTCGACCCGTTCGGCGTGCTCCCTGGCCTGCTCCAGCAGCGGGTCGAGCAGCGGCTCCACGGCGGCCCGCACGGTCTCCGGCTTGCGTGAGCGCCCGCCGAGGCCGGCCTCGCCGAGGGCCAGCGCCACCTCCTCGCGGTGGTCGCCGCGGGCGGCCTCGACCGCCGCCGCGTCCAGTATCGGCGGGCGCACCATGTTCACCAGCACGCCGCCGACCGGCAGGCCGGCCTCGCGCAGGTCGGCGATCCCGTCCACCGTCTCCTGCACCGGCATCTCCTCCAGCAGGGTGGTGAAGTGCACGGCCGTCTCGGGGGAGCGCAGCACCCGCATCACGGCCTGCGCCTGGGTGTGGATCGGGCCGAACCTGGCCAGGCCCGCCACCTCGGAGTTCACGTTCAGGAAGCGGGTGAGGCGGCCGGTCGGCGGGGCGTCCATCACCACCGCGTCGTAGGCGCGCCGGCCGTCCGGGCCCTTGCGACGGGCGGCCTCGCAGGCCTTGCCGGTGAGCAGCACGTCGCGCACGCCGGGGGCGACGGTGGTGGCGAAGTCGACGAAGCCGACCTTCTGCAGGGCCTTACCGGCCCGGCCCAGCTTGTAGAACATCTCCAGGTACTCGAGCAGCGCCTGCTCGGTGTCGATGGCCAGCGCGTGCACCTCGCCGTGGCCCTTGCCGGGCAGCCCCAGCTGGGCGGGCGTCACGGTGGCCACCCGGCGCTCCTCGTACGGCAGCGCGGCGATCCGGAACAGCTCGGCGATGCCCTGCCGGCCCTCCACC
Source organism: Kitasatospora sp. NPDC004531 (assembly GCF_053602195.1). Lineage (NCBI taxonomy): Bacteria > Bacillati > Actinomycetota > Actinomycetes > Kitasatosporales > Streptomycetaceae > Kitasatospora > Kitasatospora sp. NPDC004531. The sequence goes on from NZ_JBSGDD010000007.1 coordinate 91,935, forward strand.
TCGATCAGCAGGGTGCGGCGGCCCTCGGCGGCCAGCGCCAGCGCCAGCGCCGCGGCCAGCGTGGTCTTGCCGGTGCCGCCCTTGCCGCTGACCACGTGCAGCCTGACGCCGTCCCAGTCGGGCTCCCGGGGCGACCGGTCCGGCTCCCGCGGCGACGCCTGCCCGGTCGGCCCCGCCGTACCGCTGCTGCCCGCCACGCCCGTTCTCCGTCCGTCGCCGCCTGCCGAACGCCCCGTCGGGGCGAGTCCTTCCGAGGGCATCCCTCACCGCGAGGGTAACGAGCGCGCGCTCCGGATGACGGGAGCATCCCGGCCGCCCCCGGGATTGACGGCCCCTTTGTGTCCCACCTCACACCGGCCGGGGCGGCTAGAGTCACCCCATGACCAAGTGGGAATACGTCACCGTGCCGCTGCTCGTGCACGCCACCAAGCAGATCCTCGACACCTGGGGCCAGGACGGCTGGGAGCTCGTCCAGGTCGTTCCGGGGCCGAACCCGGAGCAGCTGGTCGCGTACCTGAAGCGCGAGAAGGAGTAGTCATGGGCCAGGTAGAGCAGAAGCTCGCCGAGCTCGGGCTGACCCTGCCCGAGGTGGCGGCCCCGGTCGCCGCGTACGTCCCCGCGCTGCGCACCGGCCACTACGTGATGACCTCCGGCCAGCTGCCGATGGTCGGCGGCAAGCTGCCGCTGACCGGCAAGGTCGGCGCCGAGGTCACCGCCGAGGACGCCAAGGACCTGGCCCGGACCTGCGCGCTGAACGCGCTGGCCGCGATCAAGTCCGTGATCGGCGACCTGGACAAGGTCGAGCAGGTCGTCAAGGTGGTCGGCTTCGTCGCCTCCGCCCCCGACTTCACCGGCCAGCCCGGCGTGGTCAACGGCACCAGCGAGCTGCTGGGCGAGGTCTTCGGCGAGCAGGGCGTGCACGCCCGCAGCGCCGTCGGCGTGGCCGTGCTGCCGCTGGACGCGCCGGTCGAGGTCGAGCTGATGGTCCGCGTCCGCGACTGATCGCGGCGCCCCTCGGGCCCGTCGCCGCGCCGCGGTGGCGGGCCCGCTCGCGTGCGGGCCTGTCCGGCCCGGGCGACGGCGGTTAACATCCGTGAACATGCCCGAGATGCCGCCGTCCTGGCCCGCCCGAATCCGCGCCCTGGCCGCCGGGGAGCTCGTCCCCGCCGCCCCCAGGGCCGCCGCCACCGTGGTGCTGCTGCGCGACGGCGCCACCGGCCCCGAGGCGTACCTGCTGCGCCGACGCACCACCATGGCCTTCGCCGGCGGCATGTACGCCTACCCCGGCGGCGGCGTCGACCCGCGCGACCGCGAGGTGCGCCCGCCGTGGGCCGGCCCGACCACCGAGGAGTGGGCCGAACGCCTGGGCGTGGACGAGCCCACCGCGTGCGCGGTGGTCTGCGCCGCCGTCCGCGAGACCTTCGAGGAGGCCGGCGTCCTGCTGGCCGGCCCCGACGACCGGACGCTGGTCGAACCCGGTGACTGGGCCGCCGAGCGGGCCGCGCTGGAGTCCCACGAGCTGTCCCTCGCCGAGTTCCTGACCCGGCACCGGCTGGTGCTGCGCAGCGACCTGCTGGCCGCCTGGGCGCGCTGGGTCACCCCCGAGTTCGAGGAACGCCGCTTCGACACCTGGTTCTTCGTCGCCGCGCTCCCTGCCGGGCAGGCCGCCGCGGACACCGTCGGCGAGGCCGACCGGGTCGCCTGGATGACGCCCGCCGACGCGGTGGCCGGCTTCCACGACGGCCGGTTCGGGATGATGCCGCCGACCGTCACCGTGCTGCGCGAACTCGCGCCGGTGCGCAGCTCCGTCGAGGCGCTGGCCGCCGCCGCGGACCGCAAGGTCACCCCGGTGCTGGGCCGGGCCGAGCTGGCCGGGGACCGCATGACGGTGCGCTGGCCCGGGTATGACGAACTGACTGTCGACGGCGTGTTCCCGGCGTGAGAAAGTTCCCCCGGAAAGCTCGGCACTCGCCGCGCCGACCAGTGGCTTCTCGCCGCGACAGCACCGACCCGCGCATCCCCGGAAGGAGACCTCCGATGACCCACAACGACGTGGCTCGCCGGACCTCGGCCATGCCCGCCCGCACCGTCACCCCGCGCGCCGCCGCCTGCGACGCACCGACGCCCGCAGCCGCCGCCACCCGCCTGCTCGTCCGCGAGCTGCCCTCCCGGGCGCTGGTGCGGCCGCTGCCGCTGCGACGACTCGGTCGGGCCGAGGCGGACGCCGCGTGAGCGGTCTGCTTCCGGGCGACCCCGCCGATCGCATCGGCGGGGTCGCCACCCCGCGCGCCCAGTGCGTGCTCGCGCCCAACCCGTCCCCGATGACGCTGGACGGCACCAACACCTGGCTGCTGTCCGAACCCGGCTCCGACCTCGCCGTCGTGATCGACCCCGGCCCGCTCGACGAGACCCACCTGCGACGGGTCGTCAGCACCGCCGAACAGCAGGGCAAGCGGATCGCCCTCACCCTGCTCACCCACGGCCACGCCGACCACGCCGAGGGCGCCGCCAGGTTCGCCGAACTCACCGGCACCGCCGTCCGCGCCCTCGACCCGGCCCTGCGGCTCGGCGACGAAGGACTCCACGGCGGCCAGTGGCTGGAGATCGGCGGCCTCGACCTGCGGGTCGTCGCCACCCCCGGGCACACCTCGGACTCGCTGACCTTCCACCTGCCCGCCGACGGCGCGATCCTCACCGGCGACACCGTCCTCGGCCGCGGCACCACGATGGTCGCCCACCCCGACGGGCGCCTCGGCGACTACCTCGCCTCGCTGCGCCGCCTGCACGCGATGGCCGCCGAGAGCGGCGTCCGCACCGTCCTCCCCGGCCACGGGCCCGTCCTCGCGGACGCGCTCGGCGCCGTCGACTACTACCTCGCCCACCGGGCCGGCCGCCTCGCCCAGGTCGAAACCGCCGTCGAGGCCGGCTGCCGCACGGCCGCGGAGGTCGTCGCCCGGGTCTACGCGGACGTGGACCGGGCGCTGTGGCCTGCGGCGGAGCTCTCGGTGCGGGCGCAGCTCAGGTACTTGGAGGAGCACGGGCTCATCTGAGCAGGCAGGCGGGCGCGAGAACCAGGGAGCGCACGACCAGGGGCGCGTGGGGGTACCTCCCGGCCCGCTAGGGCTGGGGGAGAACTGCGCGACAAGCGCACACCACGTCCGCAAGGTCGCGATCAAGTGCAGGTCACTGTCCTGCGTCGCGATCTTGCGGACGTGGTGCGTTCCCCTTCGCGCAGTTCCCCGCGCCCCTGTTTTCGCGCCCTCTCAGCGTGAGCGGCGGGAGAGCCGTTCGACGTCCAGCAGCACGACCGCGCGGGCCTCCAGCTTCAGCCAGCCGCGGCCGGCGAAGTCCGCCAGGGCCTTGTTGACCGTCTCGCGGGAGGCGCCGACCAGCTGGGCCAGCTCTTCCTGGGTGAGGTCGTGGGCGACGTGGATGCCTTCGTCGGACTGGACGCCGAAGCGGCGCGACAGGTCGAGGAGGGCCTTGGCGACGCGGCCGGGGACGTCCGAGAAGACCAGGTCGGACATCACGTCGTTGGTGCGGCGCAGGCGGCGGGCGATGGCGCGCAGCAGGGCGATGGAGACCTCGGGGCGGGCGTGCAGCAGCGGCAGCAGGTCGCCGTGGCCGAGGCCGAGGAGCTTGACCTCGGTGAGGGCGGTGGCGGTGGCGGTGCGCGGGCCCGGGTCGAACAGGGAGAGTTCGCCGATCATCTCGGAGGGGCCGAGCACGGCGAGCATGTTCTCGCGGCCGTCCGGCGAGGCGCGGTGCAGCTTGACCTTGCCCTCGACGACGACGTAGAGCCGGTCGCCCGGGTCGCCCTCGTGGAACAGCGACTCACCACGGGCGAGCGTCACCTCGGTCATGGAAGCGCGGAGCTCGGCAGCCTGGTCGTCGTCGAGTGCCGCGAACAGCGCGGCGCGCCGCAGAACGTCGTCCACGAGCTTCCTCCTGCTGGTGTCATGGGCAGTGCTATTCACCACCAAGGATGACGCATGTCGCTCCGATCATATGAGGAGGGGGCATGCTCGGGTGCGGCCTACGCGCCCATTCGCGCACTCGGGGCGACGCCCGCGGCGGCGGCCGTGCGGCGGCGTGTCGCCGGACGGGCGGACCCGCGGGTCAGCGGGCGAGGACCCGGAGGGCGAACGCGCGGGTGCCGGCGACGTGCCGGCGGGCCAGGGCGGCGGCGGCGTCCGGGTCGTGCGCCTTGATGGCGTCCAGCAGCTGCTGGTGCTCGGTGCACATCGGGGCGCTGGTCTCGGCGTCCGAGGTGAGGCGGAACAGGCGGCGCAGGCGGCCGTCGAGCGGGGCCATCATGTCGCGCAGCAGCGGGTTGCCGGAGAGGTCGACGATCTGGCGGTGGAAGTCGGCGTTCAGGTCGGCGGTCTCGCGCACCCGGCCGGCGTCGGCGGCCTTGCGGGTGCGGGCGAGCAGGCGTTCCAGGCTGCGGACGCCGGCGGCGGTGGCGTGCTGGGCGGCCAGGCCGGCGGCGAGTGCCTCCAGCGATTCGCGGACGGCGAAGAAGTGTTCGGCGTCGGCCGGGCCGAAGTCGGCGACGACGGCGCCGCGGCGGGCCTGCACGGTGAGGAAGCCCTCGCGTTCCAGGCGCTGCATGGCCTCCCGGACGGGGATGCGGGACACCCCGAGGCCGTCGGCGAGTTCGCGTTCCACCAGGCGCTGGCCGGCGGGGTGCTCGCCCTCGATGATCCGCTCGCGCAACCGGAGGTAGACGAGGTCCGCCAGTGACTGGTGGGCGTCGCCGAGGTTGTCGGGCATCGGGGCTCCAGGCGGAAGCGGGCGGACGGAGCGGTCTGACGATCAGATCATTCCAGATCTCTGCCCGCCACCCCCTTGTTCGGTATTCGGTATACCAGATAGCTTGGCCGCCCAGCGGGTCCGAACGGCGCTCGGCGCCGCCCCGCGTCCCCGTTCCGCCGATGCCGAGGAGGCCCCCGTGGCGACCCGACCGACACCAGGTCCGATGCTGCTGCTGGGCGCGACGCTGCCCGACGGCACCCGCGCCGACCTGCGGATCGACCGGGGCCTGATCGCGGCGATCACGCCCGTGCCGCCCGGCCGGGAGCTGCCCGCCGCCGGCCCCGGCGAGCGCCGGCTGAACGGCGCGCTGCTGCTGCCCGCGCTGGTGGACGGCCACGCCCACCTGGACAAGACCTTCCTCGGCGCGCCCTGGCAGCCGCACCGGGAGACCGCCGACCTGCGCGCCCAGATCGCCTCCGAGCGGCAGCAGCGCCGCGAGGTGGCCGAGCTGCTGCCGGTGGCGGACCGGGCGGAGGCGCTGGCCCGCCGGATGGCGGCGCTCGGCACCGGCCACGTCCGCTCGCACGTGGACGTCGATCCGGACGTCGGCCTCGACCACCTGTACGCCGTGCTGGAGGCCCGCGAGCGGGTCCGCGAGCTGATCGACGTGCAGCTGGTGGCGTTCCCGCAGAGCGGCGTGGTCGCCGAGCCCGGGGTGGCCGAGCTGCTCGACGCGGCGCTGAGGGAGGGCGCCGAACTGATCGGCGGCCTCGACCCGTTCGGGTTCGACGACGACGTGGACGGCCAGCTGGACGTGGTCTTCGGCCTGGCGGAGCGGCACGGCGCGGGCATCGACATCCACCTGCACGACGGCGGCGCGCCCGGCGCGGCGCAGCTGCGGGCGATCGCCGGGCGGACGGCCGCGCTGGGCCTGGGCGGGCGGGTCGCGGTCAGCCACGCGTACTGCCTCGGGCAGCTGGAGCCGCGTGAACTCGACTCCGTCGCCGCGGAGTTGGCGGACGCCGGGGTGGCCGTGATGACCAACGGCCCGGCCCGGTCGATGCCGCCGGTGAAGCGCCTGCACGAGCGCGGGGTGCTGGTGTTCGCCGGCTCCGACAACATTCGCGACGCGTGGTGGCCGTACGGCACCGGCGACATGCTGGAGCGGGCCACCGTCATCGGCCTGCAGGGCGACCTGATGACCGATCAGGACCTGCGGCTGGCCGCCGACCTGGCGACCGCGCACGCCGCCCGGGCGCTCGGGCTGGCCGAGTACGGGATCGCCGTCGGGGCGCGCGCGGACCTGGTGGCGGTGGCCGCCCACTCGGTGCCGGAGGCCGTCGCGGCGCACCCCGAACGGCTGCTGGTGCTGCACCGCGGCCACCTCGTGCTCGACCGGCTCACCCCCTGACCGGCCCGAACTCCCCCCGTACCACCCCGTGTTCGGAAGGACCCCCACACCCATGACCACCGTTGCCACCCCCACCGGAAGACCGCCCACCGAGTCCTCCGGGCAGCTCGCCAAGGGCCTGATCGGCACCACCGACCTGGTGTTCTTCGTGGTCGCCGCGGCCGCGCCGCTGACCGTGCTGGCCGGGATCGCGCCGTTCGCGATCGGCGTCGGCGGGGCGTCCGCGCCGGCCGCGTACCTGATCTCCGGGGCGCTGCTGGTGCTGTTCGCCGCCGGGTTCACCGCGATGAGCCGGTACGTGCGCAACGCGGGCGCGTTCTACGCGTACGTGGCGCGCGGGCTGGGGCGCACCCTCGGGGTGGTCACTGCCTACGTGGCGGTGGTCAGCTACAACCTGATCACGCCGGGCGTGGCCGCCGCGTTCGGCTACTTCGCGGCCGGGCACATCGAGCAGCGGACCGGCGCGCACGTGCCGTGGTGGCTGCTGTCCGGGGTGTGCGTGCTGGTGGTGGGCGTGCTCGGCTGGCTGAAGGTCACGCTGTCGGCGAAGGTGCTCGGGGTGGCCCTGGTGCTGGAGGTGCTGTCGCTGCTGCTGATGGAGGGCGGGGTGCTGGCCGACCGGGGGACGGCCGCGCTCGACCCGGTGTCCTTCGACCCCTCGCTGCTCACCCAGGCCGGAGTGGCGGGCATGTTCGTGCTGGTGATAGGTGCTTTCACCGGCTTCGAGGCGACCGCGATCTACGCCGAGGAGGCCCGTGACCCGGCCCGCACCGTGCCCCGGGCGACGTTCATCGCGATCGGCTTCCTGGCGGTGTTCTACGCGCTGGGCACCTGGATCGTGATGGGCGCGTACGGCACCGACCAGGCCGTCGCGCAGGCCCGCGCGGACGGCGGGCCCGACCTGACGTTCCGGGCCGCCGAGCGGTTCGTCGGACTGTGGCTGTCCGACACCATGCACGTGCTGATCATCGTCTCGGCGTTCGCCTCCGCGCTGGCCTTCCACAACGCGGCCGCGCGCTACCTGTACGCGCTGGGCCGGGAGGGGCTGCTGCCGCGCCGACTGGGCCGGGTGTCGGGACGCACCGGCTCGCCCGGGACGGCCGTGCTGGCGCAGTCGGTGTTCAACGCGCTGGTGGTGGGGCTGGGCGCGGTGCTCGCCGTCGATCCGTACCTGGTGGTGCTGCTCTGGTCGAACAGCGTCGGGGTGCTCGGCATCATGGCGATGCAGGCGCTGGCGGCGGTCGCGGTGTTCGCGTTCTTCCGTCGCGACCGGCGCGGGCTCTCCGCGTTCCGGGTGGTCTGGGCACCGCTGCTGGCGGCCGCCGGACTGGCCGTGCTCACCGTGCTCGCGGTGTTCAACTTCGATCTGCTGACCGGGCGTTCAGGCCTGGTGAACTGGCTGCTGCTGGTGCCGATGCCGCTGGTCGGCGCGGCGGGCTGGCTGGTCGCCCGGCGGATCCGGCGTACCGACCCCGAGCGGTTCGCCCGGCTCACCGAGGTCGATGTCGAACGCGACTGAGCGGGGCGGCGGACGGCGGTGGACCAGGACGGCCCGCCGCCGCTCCGGCGTGCGTCAGCCCAGCAGCGTGCCGCGCTCGGCGACCACCCGGCCGGCCTTCACCACCAGCTCGCGCTCCGGCAGGTCGACCAGCACCTGCGGCGGGCACTCGCCGTCCACCAGCAGGAAGTCGGCGGGCGAGCCGGCGCTCAGGTCGGCCTTCGGCAGGCCGAGCAGCTCGGCGCCGCCGTGCGCGGCCAGCTCCAGGCAGTCGGTCAGCTCCCGGTCGGTGCGGGCGTCGGTGGTCCAGCCCAGCAGGTGCGCCCGGTGCAGCATGTCGGCGTTGCCGAACGGGCTCCAGGAGTCCCGCACCCCGTCCGAACCGAGGCCCACCCGCACGCCGTGCGCCCGCAGCACGCGGAACGGCAGCACCTGGTGCGCCGACGGGGCGACGGTGGTCAGTGCGATCCCGGCGGACGCCAACAGCTCGGCGGCGGCGTCGAGTTCACCGGCGGGCAGCTCCGGCAGGCAGAACACGTGGCTGACCGTCACCCGGCCCTGCAGGCCCGCCGCGACGGTGCGGGCCGCGATCTCGCGCAGCGGGCCGAGGCCGGCCGCGCCCCGGTCGTGCAGGTGGACGTCCAGCAGCACCCCGTACCGCTCGGCCAGCGCGAACAGCAGGTCGAGCTGCTCGCGGCCGTCCGGGCTGCCGCCGTCGAACCCGGCCGGGTCGATGCCGCCGACCGCGTCCACCAGCTGCGCGCGGGCCGCCTCGGTGAGCAGCTCGGCCGCGCCCGGCGTGCGCACCACGCCGTGCTGCGGGAACGCCACCGACTGCACGTCGAGCTTCCCGGCGAGCCGCTCGGCGGCCTCCCGCAGGCCCTCCACCCCGGCCAGGCCGTACGCGGGCGCAACGTCGACGTGCGCGCGGACGGCGCGGGTGCCGCGCGTCACCGCGTGGGCCAGCAGGCGGTGGGCGCGCTCGCCGATCGGACTGCGCTGCTGCCGGAACAGCTCGACGTCCCCCGCCACGTACTCCGGCAGGCTGCCCGCCGGGCGACGGCTGTACCAGGGCTCGCCCCACGCGGTCTTGTCCGGATGGATGTGCGCGTCCACCAGCGTCGGCAGCGCGATCCTGCCACCGCCCTCGACCACCACCGGACGGGCGTCCTCCGGCAGCTCGGCCACCAGGACGCCGTCCACGGCGGCCAGATCGGTGACCGGGCCGCCGAACGGGCGGACCTGGCGGAACAGGGTGGCGTGCATGGCGTTGCTCCCGGGGAGGTGCTGAGAAGGGTCTTCGGGGAGCAGTCGATCCGGTTTTGCCGGTGCAGTCAACTCGGCTTGTGGATAAGCGAGTTGGCGAGTTCGGGCTGCCTGTTGCGGCGGGTGGTGGGACGGCGGGGGAGTGGTCGGCGGTGGTGCGGAGTACCGAGCGGCAGCAGGCCGGTGGGCCACCGTGGGGTGCACCGGCGCGCGGCCGGTCCGTCCGGCGACGGCGGCGGTACGGCGGAGGCGGGCGCGCTGTCGGCGGGGCTGCGGGCGGGTGTCGGGAGCAGCGCGGCCCGGGCCGTGCGTCGAGCCGTCGTTGTGCGAGTTGCGGTCGCGTTCCCTGCCCGCGTCTTCGCGCTCCTTCCGGTCGCCGCGGACGCCAGGGGTCGGCGGGATTGTCGACCGTCTCGACCGGCCAGGGGCGGGCGGGCCGGTGGCAATGGTGGGCGTACCCGGTGTCGGCGGGCTGCCGCGCGAAAGCGGCGTCCAGCGGCAGCGGGGCGGGTCGGCGCGGGCGGGTGTCGGGAGCAGCGCGGCCCGGGCCGTTCGAGCCGACCGCCGGGCCGGTTTCGTGGCGTTCCGCGACCACGTCTCCTCGCTCCTTCCGTCCCGGCGAATGCCGCCTCGGCGTCAGGGTGGCGTTGGGAAAGCGGGGGTGCGCGTCAGGGAGGCGTCAAGGCGGCGGAGGGTGGGGCGCGGGCGCGATCTGCTGGGGCGTGCGGGCCCCGTCGGGGTCCGGGGGTTCCTGGACGGAGGACGTGATGGAGCAGCGGCCGCGCATCGTGGTCGGGGTCAGCGGATCGCTCGGCAGCCTGGCGGCCGTGCACCGCGCGGTGGCCGAGGCCCGGCGGCGGGGCGGCGAGGTGCTGGCCCTGCACGCCTGGGAGCCGCCGAACGGGGAGTTCGGGCACCGCCGCTCCCCGTGCCCGCCGCTGCTGTCGGCGGTGCGCGAGCTCGCCGAGACCACGCTGGCCGAGGCGATGGCGGAGGCGTTCGGCGGCACCGACCCGGGCGTTCCGTTCACCGCCCGCCTGGTCCGGGGCCGGACCGTCCCCGCCCTGCTGGCCGCCGCCGACCGGCCCGGCGACCTGCTGGTGCTCGGCCCGTCCGGCTCCTGGCTGCACCGCGGTCTGCGCGGCTCCGTCCCGGCCGCGTGCGTGCGCCGGGCGAGCTGCCCGGTGCTGGTCGTGCCGCGTTCCGAACTCGCCCACGCCCTGAACGAGTTGAACGGCCGACTGTTCGCCGCCCGGGCCCTGGACGCGGAACTGCGGCAGCTGGTGGCGGTGTCCGGCGGTGCGTGAGCGCCTGCCGGTCGCGCTGTCCGGCGCGACGGCGCTGCTGCTGGCCGCGGCCACCGCGCTGGTGCTCGCCCCGCTCGGCGAGCTCCGCGCCGGCTGGTTCGCCCTGACGGTCTTCGCCGCCGGCTGCGCCGCCCTCGGCGCCCGCTCCCGGCCGGCCGCCGCACCGCTCGTCGGCCTGGCGTTCTGGCTGTTCCACAACGGCTTCGCGGAGCACCGCCACGCCCAGCTGGGCTGGGACGGGCCCGGGCACCTGGTGCTCTTCACCGCGGCGGCGCTGCTCGCCGCCCTGCCCCGGCGGCGCCCCTGGGCGCACAACTGAGAGACGGCGGCGTCGGGCCGTGGGGGCCCGGACGCCGCGAACCGGAACGGTCCGGGCGGTGCGTGGGGGCACCGTCCGGACCGTCTGCCGTTCCGGCGCCGGCCGTTCCACAATGGACGGTATGACTGCGTACGAGGACGGCCTGCCCGCGCTCGCCCGGCTGGTGGCCGGGGGCGGCGTGGCGGTGCTGAGCGGGGCCGGGCTGTCCACCGAGTCCGGCATCCCCGACTACCGGGGGCCGGACGGGGTGCGGCGGCACCGGGCGCCGATGACGTACCAGGAGTTCCTGGCGGGGGAGCCGGCCCGCCGCCGCTACTGGGCGCGCAGCCACGCCGGACGCGCCGTGATCGCGGGCGCCCGCCCGAACGCCGGCCACCTCGCGGTGGCCCGGCTGCGCGCCGCCGGCCCGCTCTCCGCCGTCATCACCCAGAACGTGGACGGCCTGCACCGCGCCGCGGGCACCGCCGATGCCGTCGAACTGCACGGCGGCCTCGACCGGGTGATCTGCCTCGGCTGCGCCGCCGTCACCCCGCGCGCCGAACTCGACGAACGCCTCGCCGCCCTCAACCCGGCCTTCCGGGACGCCGGTTCGCGGATCAACCCGGACGGCGACGTCGAACTGCCCGACGACCTGGTGGCGTCCTTCACCGTCGCCGACTGCGCCCGCTGCGGCGGCATCCTCAAACCCGACGTGGTGTTCTTCGGCGAGAGCGTCCCCAAGGACCGCGTCGAACTCTGCTACCGCCTGGTCGACGAGGCCCGCGCCCTGCTGGTCCTCGGCTCCTCGCTGGCCGTCATGTCCGGCCTGCGCTTCGTCCGCCACACCGCGAAGGCCGGCAAGCCGGTCGCCATCGTCACCCGGGGCACCACCCGCGCCGACGACCTCGCCACCCTCCGCCTCGACCGCCCCCTCGGCGAAACCCTGACCGCCCTCGCCACCCACCTCGGCGCGTAGCCGCGGCTCATGCCTGTCCGTTCACCGCTGCGAACGCGGTCCGGTACAGCTCCGCGACCGTGACGGCGTGGCGGCGGCGCTCCTCGACGGTGGCCGCGTGGTTGGCGAGGCGGTTCGACCGGCGGTAGGTGCGAGGGGCCGGGGGACGATCTCCGTCTCGGCGGACGCGGCCGGGCTCATGGGCGACTCCTCTCCTCTGCGGGGAGCGTACGGGTGCCGGGCGTCAAGGAGGCGTCAAGGGCGGGGGAGCGCCCGTATGGGGGGCGTCAGGATGCGGCGGGGCGGATGGCGGCGCTGGTTGGCTCGGGGAGCCGGCGAGATACGCAGGCCGTTGTCCCGAGCCACCTTGGTGGATGCCATGTCGGATCTGATCTATGTCGGTGTCACGGTCGCCGTGTTCGCCGTCATCGCCCTGATCGCGCGGGGGGTGGAGAAGCTGTGACCGCGGAGAACATCGTCGGTCTCATCGTCGCCGCCGCGCTGGTCGGCTACCTCGTACTCGCGCTGATCCACCCGGAGAAGTTCTGACATGAGTGCCACTCTTGCGGGCTGGCTCCAGGCTGTCGCCCTGGTCGGAGCGCTCGCCCTGTGCTACCGGCCGCTCGGTGACTACATCGCGCGGCTGCTCACCTCCGCGCGGCATCTGAGAGCCGAGAAGGCCCTGTACCGGCTGGTCGGCGTCGACGGCGACGCCGACCAGCGCTGGCCGGTGTACCTGCGGTCGGTGCTGGCGTTCTCCACGCTGTCGGTGCTGTTCCTGTACGGGCTGATCCGGCTGCAGACGCACCTGCTGCTGAGCCTGGGGGTGCCCGAGATGGCGGCGCACCAGGCGTGGAACACCGCGATCTCGTTCACCACGAACACCAACTGGCAGTCGTACAGCGGCGAGTCCGCGATGGGCCACCTGGTGCAGATGGTCGGTCTGGCGGTGCAGAACTTCGTCTCCGCGGCCGTCGGCATCGCCGTGGTCGCGGCGCTGATCCGCGGGTTCACCCGCAACCGCACCGACCGGGTCGGCAACTTCTGGGTGGACCTGACCCGGATCTCGCTGCGGCTGCTGCTGCCCGTCGCGATCGTGTTCGCGCTGGTGCTGGCCGCGAACGGCGTGGTGCAGAACTTCCACGGCTTCCACGAGGTCGGCACGCTGACGGGCGGTCAGCAGTCGATACCCGGCGGGCCGGTGGCCTCGCAGGAGGTCATCAAGCTGCTCGGCACCAACGGTGGCGGCTTCTTCAACGCCAACTCGGCGCACCCGTTCGAGAACCCGACCGGCTTCACCAACCTGGTGGAGGTGTTCCTGCTGCTGGTGATCGCGTTCTCGCTGCCGCGCACCTTCGGCCGGATGGTCGGCGACCACCGCCAGGGCTACGCGATCGTCGCGGTGATGGGCCTGTTCTGGGTGGCGTCGGCGTCGCTGATCACCTACTTCGAGCACCAGCACGGCGGCTCCGCGCTGCAGGCGGCCGGTGCGGCGATGGAGGGCAAGGAGCAGCGGCTCGGCATCGCCGGGTCCAGCCTGTTCGCGGCGTCCACCACGCTCACCTCGACGGGCGCGGTGAACTCCTTCCACGACTCGTACTCGCCGTTCGGCGGCGGGCTGACGATCTTCGACATGATGCTCGGCGAGATCGCGCCCGGCGGTGTCGGCTCCGGCCTGTACGGGATGCTGATCCTGGCGATCGTCGCGGTGTTCGTCGCCGGCCTGATGGTCGGCCGGACCCCCGAGTACCTGGGCAAGAAGCTCGGCGGCCGGGAGATGAAGTTCGCCTCGCTGTACATCCTCACCACGCCGGCCGTCGTGCTGATCGGCGTCGGCACCGCGATCGCGCTGCCCGGCGAGCGCGCCGGGATGCTCAACTCCGGGGGGCACGGCTTCTCCGAGGTGCTGTACGCGTTCACCTCGGCCGCGAACAACAACGGCTCGGCGTTCGCCGGCATCACGGTGAACACCGACTGGTACGACACCGCGCTGGGCCTGGCCATGGTGTTCGGACGGTTCCTGCCGATGGTGTTCGTGCTGGCGCTGGCCGGATCGCTGGCCCGGCAGCAGCCCGTCCCGGCGAGCGCGGGCACGCTGCCCACCCACAAGCCGCTGTTCGTCGGACTGCTCTCCGGGGTGGTGCTGATCGTCGTCGGCCTCACCTACTTCCCGGCCCTGGCCCTCGGGCCGATCGCAGAAGGTCTCCACTGATGTCCACCACCCTTGAACCCGCCGGACCCGCCGGACCCGTCGGACCCGCCCCGCACCGGGCGACGAGCGGCCTGCTCGACCCGAAGCTGCTGCTCGCCTCGCTGCCCGACGCGGTGAAGAAGCTCGACCCCCGGGTGATGGTGAAGAACCCGGTGATGTTCGTGGTCGAGGTCGGCTCGGTGGTCACCACCGTCGCCGCGATCGCCGACCCGTCGGTGTTCGCCTGGGCGATCACCGTCTGGCTGTGGCTGACCACGGTGTTCGCCAACCTGGCCGAGGCCGTCGCCGAGGGCCGCGGCAAGGCGCAGGCCGACACGCTGCGCCGCACCAAGTCCGACACGACGGCCCGACGGCTGGTCGACTGGCCCGCGTCGAAGGACGAGGAGCAGGTGGCGGGCACCGCGCTGCGGCTCGGCGACCACGTGGTGGTCGAGGTCGGGCAGGTCATCCCCGGTGACGGCGACGTCGTCGAGGGCATCGCCAGCGTGGACGAGTCGGCGATCACCGGCGAGTCCGCGCCGGTGATCCGCGAGTCCGGCGGCGACCGGTCGGCCGTCACCGGCGGCACCAAGGTGCTGTCGGACCGGATCGTGGTGCGGATCAGCTCGGAGCCGGGCAAGACCTTCATCGACCGGATGATCGCCCTGGTGGAGGGCGCGGCCCGGCAGAAGACGCCGAACGAGATCGCGCTGAACATCCTGCTGGCCTCGCTGACCATCGTGTTCCTGATCGCCGTGGTCACCCTCCAGCCGATGGCGACCTACGCGGGCGCCCCGCAGCCCACCGTGGTGCTGGTGGCGCTGATCGTGGCGCTGATCCCGACCACCATCGGCGCGCTGCTCTCCGCGATCGGCATCGCCGGCATGGACCGGCTGGTGCAGCGCAACGTGCTGGCGATGTCCGGCCGGGCCGTGGAGGCAGCCGGCGACGTCAACACCCTGCTGCTCGACAAGACCGGCACCATCACGCTCGGCAACCGGCAGGCCGCCGAGTTCCAGCCCGCCGAGGGCGTCACCGTCGAGGAGCTGGCGGACGCCGCGCAGCTGTCCTCGCTGGCCGACGAGACCCCCGAGGGCCGTTCGATCGTGGTGCTCGCCAAGACGGCGTACGGCCTGCGGGCCCGCGCCCAGGGCGAGTTGGCGCACGCCGAGTGGGTGCCGTTCACCGCGCAGACCCGGATGTCGGGCGTCGACGTGGACGGCCGCGAGGTCCGCAAGGGCGCGGCCGCCTCGGTCTCCAACTGGGTGACCGGGCACGGCGGTTCGGTCGGCCCGGAGGTGGCGCAGCTGGTCGACGGGATCTCCGCCGCCGGCGGCACCCCGCTGGTGGTCGCCGACCGCGAGGCCGGCTGGCCGCCCCGGGTACTCGGCGTGATCCACCTCAAGGACGTGGTGAAGGAGGGCATGCGGGAGCGCTTCGAGGAGCTCCGCCGGATGGGCATCAAGACCGTGATGATCACCGGCGACAACCCGCTGACCGCCCGGGCCATCGCCCAGGAGGCGGGCGTCGACGACTTCCTCGCCGAGGCCACGCCCGAGGACAAGATGGCCCTGATCAAGCAGGAGCAGGCGGGCGGCAAGCTGGTCGCGATGACCGGCGACGGCACCAACGACGCCCCGGCGCTCGCCCAGGCCGACGTCGGCGTGGCGATGAACACCGGCACCATGGCGGCCAAGGAGGCCGGCAACATGGTGGACCTGGACTCCAACCCCACCAAGCTGATCGAGATCGTCGAGATCGGCAAGCAACTGCTCATCACCCGGGGCGCGTTGACGACCTTCTCGATCGCCAACGACGTGGCCAAGTACTTCGCGATCATCCCGGCGATGTTCGCCGGCGTGTACCCGGGCCTGAGCCACCTGAACATCATGGGCCTGCACAGCCCGCAGTCCGCGATCACCTCGGCGATCGTCTTCAACGCCCTGGTCATCATCGGCCTCATCCCGCTGGCCCTGCGCGGCGTCAAGTACCGCCCGTCCGACGCCAGTTCACTGCTGACCAGGAACATCGGGGTGTACGGCCTGGGCGGCCTGGTGGTGCCGTTCGTCGGCATCAAGCTGATCGACCTGGTCGTGCAGTTCGTCCCCGGCCTGAACTGACAAGAGAGGAGAACGAGACATGCCCACCTTCCTGCGCACCCACCTCACCGCGCTGCGGATGCTGCTGGTGATGACCGTGATCCTCGGCATCGCCTACCCGCTGCTGGTCACCGGCGTCGCCCAACTCGCCTTCCCCGCCGCCGCCAACGGCTCGGTCGTCGAGGCGGACGGCAAGGAGATCGGCTCCAGCCTGCTCGGCCAGAGCTTCGACCTGCCCAAGCAGAACCCCGACGACCCCGACGAGCAGCCCCGGCCCGACCCGAAGTGGTTCCAGCCCCGCCCGTCCGCCGGCGGCTACGACCCGAAGGCCTCCGGCGCCACCAACCTCGGCCCGAACAGCGAGGACCTGCTGAAGGCCGTCGAGGAACGCCGCGCCGCCGTCGCCGCGTTCGACGGCGTCGACCCGGCGAGCGTCCCGCCGGACGCGCTGACCGCCTCCGGCTCCGGACTCGACCCGCAGATCTCCGTCGCCTACGCCAAGGAGCAGGTGCGGCGGGTCGCCGAGGCCCGCGGGGTGCCCACCGAACAGCTCGACAGGCTGATCGCCGAGCACACCGACGGACGGTCGCTGGGCTTCCTCGGCCAGCCCGGCGTCAACGTGGTACTGCTCAACCGTGCGGTCGCCGACCTGAAGTGACGACCCGCCAGGACACGGCCGACCCGGGCGCTCCCCCGCCCGGGTCGGCCGGCCGCGTCCCCGATCCCTGCCCGCCCACGACCGCGAGACGAGCCGCCATGCCAGTCGACCTCGGAGCACAGCCCCCCGGCCACCGGCGGGGCCGGCTACGGGTCTACCTCGGCGCGGCCCCCGGCGTCGGCAAGACCTACCGCATGCTGGACGAGGCGCACCGCCGCCAGGAACGCGGCACCGACGTGGTCGTCGGCTTCCTGGAGACCCACGACCGGCCGCGCACCGCCCGCCTGCTCGACGGCCTCGAACAGCTCCCGCGCGTCCAACGGCGCTACCGCGACACCGAGTTCGCCGAACTCGACCTGGACGGTCTGCTGCGCCGCCGCCCCGAACTCGCCCTGGTCGACGAACTCGCCCACACCAACATCCCCGGCGGCCGGCACGCCAAGCGCTGGCAGGACGTCGAGGAACTCCTCGCCGCCGGCATCGACGTGGTCACCACCGTCAACATCCAGCACCTGGAGTCGCTCAACGACGTGGTGCAGAAGATCACCGGCGTGCCGCAGCGCGAGACCGTCCCCGACGAGGTGGTGCGCCGCGCCGACCAGATCGAACTGGTCGACATGGCCCCGCAGGCGCTGCGCCGCCGCCTCGCCCACGGCAACGTCTACCGGGCCGAGAAGGTCGACGCCGCGCTCGCCAACTACTTCCGGGTCGGCAATCTCACCGCGCTGCGCGAACTCGCCCTGCTCTGGCTGGCCGGCCGGGTCGACGAAGGGCTGCGCGACTACCGGGCCGTGCACAACATCGACCGGGTGTGGGAGACCCGCGAACGCGTGGTCGTCGCCCTCACCGGCGGACCCGAGGGCCCCACCCTGATCCGCCGCGCCGCCCGGATCTGCGACCGCACCGCCGGCGGCGAACTGCTCGCCGTGCACGTCACCCGCAGCGACGGCCTGGCCGGCGCCTCGCCGGGCCGGCTCGCCGAACAGCGCAGCCTGGTCGAATCCCTCGGCGGCAGCTACCACGTGGTGGTCGGCGACGACATCCCCGAGACCCTGCTGACCTTCGCCCGGGCCCGCGACGCCACCCAGCTCGTCCTCGGCACCAGCCGGCGCGGCCGCACCAACCGCTTCCTGACCGGGCCCGGCATCGGCGAGACCACCGTCGACCGGTCCGAGGACATCGACGTCCACATGGTCACCCACGCCTTCACCGGCCGCGGCCGGCTCCCCTCACTGGGCCGCCGGCACTCCCGCCGCCGCACCCTGGCCGGCTACGCCGCCGGACTCGCCGTCCCCTGGGCACTGACCGGCATGCTCTCCCAGGCGCACCACGCGCTGAACCTCACCACCGACGCGCTGATCTTCCAACTCGGCGTCGTCGCCGTCGCGTTGTTCGGCGGCGCGACCTCCGCGCTGCTCGCCTCCCTGGCCGCCTCGCTGCTGCTGAACTACTACTTCATCCCGCCGGTGCACACCTTCACCGTCTACGAGGCCAACAACTTCATCGCGCTCGCCGTGTTCGCCGCCGTCGCCCTGTGCGTGTCCACCGTCGTCGACCACGCCACCCGGCAGACCGCCCGCGCCGCCCGCGCCACCGCCGAGGCCGAGACGCTCTCCACCCTGGCCGGCTCCGTGCTGCGCGGCGCCGACGCCGTGCCCGCCCTGCTGGAACGCACCCGCACCTCCTTCGGACTGGACACCGCCGCGCTGCTCGACCCGGTCAGCGGCGAGGTGCTCGCCCGCACCGACGCCCCCGCCGCCGCCGGGGAACACCCCGAGACCACCGAACTGCCGGTCGGCGCCGACGCGTTGCTGGTCCTCACCGGACGCCGGCTGCCGGCCGCCGACCGCCGGGTGCTGGCCGCGTTCGCCGCCCACCTGGCCGCCGCCCTGGAACGCGACCGGCTCGCCACCGTCGCCGCCGAGATCGAACCGATCAAGGCCGCCGACAAGATGCGCACCGCGCTGCTCGCCGCCGTCAGCCACGACCTGCGCACCCCGCTCGCCACCGCGCTCGCCTCGGTCGGCTCGCTGCGCAGCCCCGACGTCGAGTTCTCCGCCGACGACCGGGCCGAACTGCTCGCCCTCGCCGACGAATCCCTGGTCGAACTCACCCGGCTGGTCGACAACCTGCTCGACCTCAGCCGCCTCCAGGCCGGCGCCCTCACCCTGCACCTGCAGGCCACCCACCTGGACGAGATCCTGCCGCGCGCCCTCGACTCGCTGGCCGACCCCGACGCGCCCGTCCAGCCCCTCGACCTGGACACCGCCCCGCCCGTGCTCGCCGACCCGCCGCTGCTGGAACGCGTCCTCGCCAACGTCGTCACCAACGCGCTGCGGCACAACGCGCCCGGCGCACCCGTCCTGGTCAGCGCCTCCGGGCACGCCGACCGGGTGGAGGTCCGGATCGTCGACCGCGGCCCCGGCATCCCGCCCGAGGACCGCGACCGGGTCTTCCTGCCGTTCCAGCGCCTCGGCGACACCGACAACACCACCGGCCTCGGACTCGGCCTCGCCCTCTCCCGCGGCCTCGCCGAAGCCATGGGCGGCAGCCTCGACGTCGAGGACACCCCCGGCGGCGGCACCACCATGCTGCTCACCCTGCCCGCCGCCGAAGCCGCGCCCGCCGCCGACGCCGCGCCCGCCGCCGACGCCGCGCCCGCCGCCGAAGCCGCCTCCGCCGCCACCGAAGCCCGCCCCGAGGGAACCCGATGACCAGCGTCCTCGCCGTCGACGACGAACCCCGCCTGCTGCGCACCCTGCGCCTCAACCTGCTCGCCCGCCAGTACGCCGCCCTCACCGCCGACACCGCCCGCCAGGCCCTCCGGCTCGCCGAGCGCACCCCGCCCGACGCCGTCCTGCTCGACCTCGGCCTGCCCGACCAGGACGGCATGGACGTGCTGCGCGCCCTGCGCCGCCACAGCTCCGCGCCGATCATCGTGCTGTCCGGCCGCACCGACCCCGCCGACCGCATCCGCGCCCTCGACGACGGCGCCGACGACTACCTCACCAAACCCTTCGTGATGGACGAGCTGTTCGCCCGGCTGCGCGCCGTGCTGCGCCGCCCGGCCCCCGCCGCCGCCCCGCCGCTCGCCCGGATCGGCGACCACACCCTCGACCCGGCCGGCGCCCGCGCCACCGGGCCGTCCGGCCCCGTCCGGCTCACCCCCACCGAGTGGAGACTGCTGTCGGTGCTGCTCGCCGCCCCCGGCCGGCTGGTCACCCGCGCGCAGCTCCTCACCGCCGTCTGGGGCCCCGGCCACGACCACCACAGCAACTACCTGCGGGTCCACTTCGCCGCCCTGCGCCGCAAACTCGAACGCGACCCGCACCGGCCTCGGCACCTGATCACCGAACCCGGCCTCGGCTACCGCTACCTGCCCTGACCGGCCGCCAGGCGGCGGCCCGCGCCCGCCACCACACTGCCCGCGACCGCGCCCAGCAGCGCGCCTGCCACCACGTCGCCCGGGTAGTGCACGCCCGTGTGCACCCGCGAATAGCCCACCGACGCCGCCAGCAGCCCCAACGGGGCCGCCGCCCAAGGCAGTTGCGAGGACACCCCGGTGGCGAACGCGAACGCCGACGCGGTGTGCCCGGACGGGAACGACGCCGACTCCGGCATCGGCACGTGCCGGGCCTGCGGCACCTTGCCCGCCACCCGGTCCGGCCGGGGCCGCCGCGCCAGCGACTTGCCCGCCAGGTTCGCCGTCGCCGACGCCACCGCCACCGACCCCAGCCCGACCAGCGCCGCCCGGCGCGGCGCCCCCGGCACCAGCGCCAGGCCGCAGGCCACCGCCACCGACAGCTTCGAGTGGTTCGCCGCCGTCGACAGCCGCCGCAGGCCCTCGTCCAGGGTCGGCGTCGGCGTCGCCGCGACCGCCGCGTACACCGCCAGGTCCACCGCCGACAGGTCCGTCACCACCCGGTGCCCGATCGACACCCACTGCCGCCACGTCCTCATCGCGCACCACCGTTCGCCTCGACGCGGCCCGCCGCCAGCCGCGACAGCCGCCGCCACGACAGCGGCGGCGCCGACTGCACCGTCCCCGGACGGTGCCGGGGCACCCGCACCCGCAGCGCCCCCGGCCGGATCACGCACCGCACCGGCACCTCCAGCTCCAGCGCCTCGCCGTCCACCGCCACCGGAATCCTCGCCGCCTCCGCCGTCACCAGCACCTCACGTCCCAACACCGTCCGCACCGCCTCCGCACTCGTACCCCGCAACGCCAGCTCCGCCGCCTGCGCCGCGCCGTCCACCTTCACCCCCAGCACCCCCAGCCGGCCCAGGTCCAGCCGCGAACGACGGCCCGGATCCAGCAGGTCGCCCGCGTCGTACGGGTTGTTGCTGACCAGCACCGCCTGCGGCCGCTCCACCGCCTCCCCGCCCACCTCGGCCGTCAACTCCGCCCCCGCATACCCCACCAGCAGGTCCGGCAGCATCGCCAGCACCGTCGAAGCCTTCGCCTCCCGGTACTCCGGGTTCCGCACGATCTCCGCGTACGTCCCGAACGACACGTTGTTGACGAACGCCCGTCCCGCCACCTCGCCCAGGTCCACCCGCAGCTCCACGCCGTCCGTCAACGCGTCCAGGCCGCGCGCCGGATCGTCCCGGTCCAGGCCCAGGTCCAGCGCGAAGTGGTTGCGGGTGCCCGCCGCCACCACCAGGAACGGCAGCCCGTGCCGGGCCGCGACCTGCGCCACCAGCGCCTGCGTGCCGTCACCGCCCGCCACCCCCAGCAGGTCCGCGCCGTCCGCCACCGCCCGCTCCGCGAGCTCCGCCACGTCCTGCTCCGCCGACGGGTCCAGCAGGATCACCCGCGCGCCCAACTCCCGGGCCCGGTCCGCCAGTCGGAACTTCTCCACCTTCCCGCCGCCGGACTTCGGATTCATGATCAGCACCGGCCGGCGCGGCCGCGCCGCCTCCCGCTCCCGCATCGACCGCGGCCCCCGGGCGGCCCGCAGCGCCGTCCGCCCCAGCGACAGGCCCGCCGTCCACAGCGCCACCGCGGCCAGCACCCACGGCCACGTCCCCGCGCCGATGTACGACGCCACCGCGCCCACCGGCGCCGCCACCGCCATCAGCACCCCCAGCCAGCGCACCGGCCCGCGCCGCGACAGCGCCCACCACAGCCCGACCGCCATCAGCGCCAACGCGCCGAGCCCGACCGCCACCACCAGCGCCCCGCGCAACCCCGCGCCGGCGGCCAGCACCCCCACCGCCGCCGCACCGCACCCGATCGCCCCCCGCGCCAGCCACTTCGCCCGCACCACCTCAGCCATCCCCCGACCGTAACGCGACGTCAACAGCCGTGCCCGGTACGACAAGCGCACTGTGACAGAATCCGCCGGGTGACCATCCGGGTACTGCTCGCCGACGACCAGGAGATGGTGCGACGCGGCCTGCGCCGCATCCTCGAAACCCAACCCGACCTCCAGGTGGTCGGAGAGGCCGCCGACGGCGTCGCCACCGTCGAAGCCGCCCGCACCCTGCGGCCCGACGTCGCCCTGGTCGACGTCCGGATGCCCCGGATGGACGGCCTGGAAGTCGTCCGGCAACTCTGCGGACCCGGCGCCGACCCGCAGGTCAAGGTCGTCGTGGTGACCACCTTCGACCTCGACGAGTACGTGTACCCGGCGCTGCGCGGCGGCGCCTCCGGCTTCCTGCTCAAACGCTCCGGACCGGCCCTGCTGATCGAGGCCGTCCGCGCCGCGCAGGCCGGCGACAGCCTGATCAGCCCCTCCGTCACCGTCCGCCTGCTCCAGCACGTCACCGGCCGCCGCCCCGAGGCCGCGCCGCTCCTCGAACCGCTCACCGCCCGCGAACAGGAGATCACCCGCGAGGTGGCCGCCGGCCGCACCAACGCCGACATCGCCGCCGCGCTGTTCATCTCGCCCGGCACCGTGAAGACCCACGTCGCGCACATCCAGCGCAAACTCGGCGTCCGCAACCGGGTCGGCGTCGCCATGCGCGCCTTCGAACTCGGCTACCTCACCGACCTGCCCGGATGACCGCCGCCCGCCGCACCCTGACCGCCGTCGCGGCCGCAGCTCTGCTGCTGCCCGCCGCGCTCGCCTCCGGCTCGGGCTGGCTCCCCGCCGTCACCGCCGCCCTCGTCCTCGCCCTCACCGCGCTGCGCCTGCCGCCCGTCCTCGCCCCCGTCGCCGCCGCGCTGCTCTCCCTCGCCGTGGACGCCGGCTACCTCGGCGACCACGGCCTCGCCCTGGTCTGGATGCCCGTCGAGTTCGCCACCCTGCTGGTCCTGGTGGTGCGCACGGTACGGCGGCTGCCGGCCCGCGCCGCCTGGGGCGCCGGCGCGCTCACCACCGCCGCCGCGCTCGCCCTGCCGCTGCGCTTCGCACTGCGCCAACCCGTGCCGCTGGACGCCTCGGTGGCCGGCCTGGTGCTCGCCGTCGTCCCCGTCGGCGCCTCCCTCGGCGCTGCCCTCTACCTGCGCGACCAGGACGACCGCCGGGCCCGCGCCGTCCGCGACGCCCGCCACGAGCAGCGCCTCGCCGTCGCCCGCGACCTGCACGACTACGTCGCCCACGAGCTCACCGGCATCCTGCTGGAGGTGCAGGCCGCCCAGCTCTCCGGCTACGACGAGGACGAGAACGCCCGACTGCTGGCCCGCCTCGAAGCCGCCGGGCAGCGCGCCCTCGCCTCCATGGACCACACCCTGGACGCCCTGCGCGCCCCCGACGGCGCCGCCCCGCGCCGCCACACCCTGGCCGAACTCCCCGCCCTGCTCGACCACTTCCCCGACCGCCCCGCCCTGCACGGCGCCGCCGACCTGCCCGAGCTGCCCGCCGCCGTCGAGGACGCCGCCTACCGGGTCGCACTGGAAGCCCTCACCAACATCCGCCGCCACGCCCCCGCCGCCGACGGCATCACCGTCGCCCTCGCCCACCGCCCCGACACCGGCCTGACCGTCACCGTCACCGACAGCGGCCCCGCCCACCCCCGCGCCCGCCCCGGCGGCGGCACCGGCCTGACCGCCCTGCGCACCCGGGTCGCCGACCTCGGCGGCGAACTCACCGCCGGCCCGCACGGCACCGGCTGGCAGGTCGCGGCGACCCTGCCCACCGGCGCCTGAACACGCCGACGGCGCGCGCCCTGCTCGGGCCGCGCGCCGTCGACTCGCCTTCGGCGGACGTCGGTTCTACTCCTCGACCGGCGTCCCGTCGGCCGCGATCCGGGTGAAGCCGAGGTACCGGTGCAGCGCCTTCGGCAGCAGCACCGAACCGTCCGCCTGCTGGTGCTGCTCCAGCACCGCCGCGATGGTGCGGCCCAGCGGCAGGCCCGAACCGTTCACGGTGGCGGCCGGCGTCGGCTTCCCGTTCTCGTCCCGGGTGCGGATGCCCGCCCGGCGGCCCTGGAAGGTGCCGAAGTCCGACACCGAGGAGATCTCCCGGTAGGTGTCCTGGCTGGGCAGCCACACCTCCAGGTCGTACGTCAGCTGCGAGGAGAAACCGGTGTCGCCGGCCGCCAACGTGACCACCCGGTAGGAGAGTTCCAGCTCCTGCAGGCAGGCCTCGGCGTGCGACACCATCAGCAGCATCTGCTCCCGCGACTGCTCGGGGGCGCAGATCCGCACCATCTCCACCTTCGAGAACTGGTGCAGCCGGATCAGCCCGCGGGTGTCCCGCCCGTAGGAGCCGGCCTCCGAACGGAAGCACGGCGTGTGCGCGGTGAGCGCCAGCGGCAGCTCCGCCGGCGGGACGATCTCGTCCGCGTACAGGTTGGTCAGCGGTACCTCGGCGGTCGGGATCAGGAACAGGTCCCGGTCGGCGACGCCCGTCCGGAACAGGTCCTCCTCGAACTTCGGCAGCTGCCCGGTGCCGGTCATGGTGCGCCGGTTCACCAGGTACGGCACCGCGTGCTCGACGTAGCCGTGCCGGCGCGTGTGCAGCTCCAGCAGCAGCGCGGCGATCGCCCGCTCCAGCGCCGCGCCGGCGCCGCGCAGCACGCTGAACCGCGAACCCGACAGCTTGGTGGCCCGGCCGAAGTCCATGATGCCCATGGCCTCGCCCAGGTCGACGTGGTCCTTCGGGGTGAAGTCGAACGACCGCGGCTCGCCGACCCGGCGCACCTCGGTGGCGTCCGCGTCCGAGAAGCCGTCCGGCGCCTCGTCGGCCGGCAGGTTCGGGACAGTCAGCAGCAGGTCGGTCAACTCCTGCTGCACCGACTCCAGTTCGGCCTCGTTCTGCTGGATCTGCTCCTTCAGCGAACGGGCGGTCTCCTTCAGCTCGGAGACGTCCCCGCCGGCCTTCGCCGTCCGCTGCACCTCCTGCGCGACCTGCTTCGACCGCGCCCGCAGCTCGTCGCCGCTCTGGATGCCCGCGTTGCGCCGGGACTGCAGGGACTGCAGCGCGGACAGGTCCAGCTCGTAGCCGCGACGTGCGAGCCGTCGAACGGCTTCGTCCCCCAGGTCGATCAGGGCGCGGGCATCATGCATCGGGGTCTGCTCCTCGGGACAGCCAGGTGAAGTGTCCCGACGGTAGCAGGGGCCCGATGGCGGTGCAGCGGCTTTGTCGCCGCCCCGTCAGCCCTTGGCGACGAACTCCGCGAGCACCGGAGCCAGCACCTCCGGCGCCACCTCGTGGGTCTGGCCGTCCAGGGTGCGGTACTCGGCGTGCGCGGCGGCGGCCGTCGCCCGGGCCGCGTCCCGCAGCGGCTCCGGGCTCTCGCCGCCGTCCAGCACCAGCACCGGCACGGTCAGCCCGGCCAGCCGCTCGACCGGCACCGGCGCGCCCGCCGCACCGTCCAGCACCTCCGTGTCGTTGGCCAGCGTCGGCGCGACCGACTCGAAGACCGGCCAGACGGGCGACTGCCGCATCCCGTCGATCATCGGCTCGGGCATCCCGACGAAGGCCATGAAGCGGACCACCGCCGCACCCCGGTCGCCGGCCGCGACGTCCCGCGCCACGCCGTCCCGGTACTCCTTGAAACGGGCCCGCTGCTCCTCGGTGGTGCTGAACGGCGGCTCGTACACCGCGACCCGCTCCACGCCGATGCCCGCACCGGCCGCCCGCAGGGCGAGCGCGCCGCCGGAGGACAGGCCGACCAGTGTCGCCGAGCCGCCCGCCGCCGCGACCAGCGCCGCCAGGTCCTCGATCTCCCGCTCCGCCGCGTACCCCTCGCCCGAGCCGCTCTCCCCGCGGCCGCGCCGGTCGTAGCTGAACACCCGGTGTCCGTCGGCCAGTCGGTCGGCGATCCCGGCGGACGGGCCGAACGCGCGGTGGCAGATCGCCCCGTCCACCAGCACCACGGCGGGGCCCTCGCCCACCGCCCGGTAGGCGATCCGGGTGCCGTCGGCGGAGGTCACGAACTCGGTCATCTTCTCTGCTCCTTGAGGGGTGTTCAGCGGGTGGCGGCGGCGAGCGTGTGGGCGACCAGCGCGTTGGCGTGGCCGTGGCCCAGCCCGTGCTCGCTCTTCAGCCAGGCGACCAGCTCCATGTGCTTGGCCAGCGGCGAGCTGCGGATCAGTTCCTGCCAGTCGGCGATCGGGCGCCCGTACTTCTGCTCGATCGAGGGGAAGTAGCTGGCCGGTCCCTTGACGCTCATCCCGAGCTCCTCCGCAATCACTTCGTCGTTGCCGTCACAGGTATGGACGACCCGCCCCGGCGGAACTCATCGCTCCCCGCGAAACTCTTTTCGCGCCACTCCACGAACACCGGACGCGACCCGCCGCAGCCGCCTACGGTCGGGTCATGGCATGGATCGACGACAGCACGATCGAGCGCGCCGCCGACTACCTGTGGACCTCGGGCCGGGTCCTGGAGCAACGGCGCTTCACCCACCTCTTCGACGCCCCCGACCCGGCGGGCGTCCTCGCCGCCCTGGACGCCTACCGCACCCCCGACGGCGGCTGGGCGTACGGCCTGGAACCCGACGTCCGCGGCCCCGCCGCGCAACCGCTGGGCGCCGGCGCCGCCGCCCGCGTCCTCGCCGAGGCCGACGCGCTGAACGGCCCGCGCGGACAGCAACTCTGCGACTGGGCAAGCGCCTTGACCACCCCGGACGGCGGCGTTCCGGCCGTCCTGCCCAGCCTGCGCCGCTACCCGCACCCGCCGTTCGTGCCGGTCGTCGACGACCCGCCGGCCGAACTGCTCCCCACCGGCCAGATCGTCGCCCCGCTGCTGCGCCACGGCGTCCGGCACGACTGGGTGAAGGGCGCGGAGGAGTTCTGCCGCCGCGCCGTCGAGGCGATCGGCAGCACCCACCCGTACGAGGTGTTCGCCGCCGTCGGCGTCCTGGACGCCTCGCCGGACCGCGCCTGGGCGACCGAACAGGCCGCCCGCCTCGGCGAGCTGGTCCGCGAGCAGCGCCTGGTGCTGCTGGACCCGGCCCACCCGGAGCAGGTGCGGCTCGCCCCCGGGTACGCGCCCCGCGAGTACCACCTGCCGCACGACTTCGCGCCCCGCCCGGACAGCCTGGCCCGCGCCTGGTTCTCCGACACCGAGGTCGAACGCGGCCTGGTGCACCTGGTCTCCGCCCAACTCCCCGACGGCGGCTGGCCGATCAACTGGGCCCGCTGGTCGGAGTCCACCGAGCACGAGGCCCGCCCGGGCGTCACCCTGGCCGCCCTGCTCACCCTGCGCGCCTACTCCTGAGCGCGGGCCCGCTTCAGCCGGCGGCGCGCTTCACCAGCTCGGTGATGCGCGCCGCCTCGGCCTCGCCCAGGTCGGCGACCGCGTAGTACACCGGCCACATGTCGCCGTCGTCGAGCCGGGCGTGGTCGCTGAACCCGATGGTCGCGTACCGGGACTTGAACTTGGCGGCGCTCTGGAAGAAGCACACCGGCTTGCCGTCCTTGTTGTTGTACGCGGGCATCCCGTACCAGGTCTTCGGGGCCAGCTCCGGCGCGACCTCGGTGACGATCCGGTGGAAGCGCTCCGCCAGCACCCGGTCCTGGTCCGGCATCTCGGCGATCTTCTCCAGCAGGTCCCGCTCCGCCTCGGCGGCCTTCGCGGCGGCCGACGCCCGCTTGGACTCCGCCTTCAGCTCCTTGGCGCGCTCCTTCATCGCCGCGCGCTCGTCCGCCGTGAAACCCTCGTGCTTCTCCGCCATGACCGACTCTCCCGTTCCTGTTCCCTGGTGACGTCCTTCATCGTAGGAACGCGGCCGCCGCCACGGCTTCTCGGAAACTGATCGGTCCCCGCAGACGCCGAAGTCCGGCCCGGGAGACCTCCCCGGACCGGACTTCTTCTCGATGCTCAGCGGGCCTTGAAGGTCCGCAGCCGCAGGCTGTTGCCGACCACGAAGACCGAGGAGAACGCCATCGCGCCACCGGCGATCATCGGGTTGAGCAGGCCGGTCGCGGCCAGCGGCAGGGCGGCCACGTTGTAGGCGAAGGCCCAGAACAGGTTGCCCTTGATGGTGGCCAGGGTCCGCCGGGACAGCCGGATCGCGTCCGCCGCCGAGCGCAGGTCGCCGCGCACCAGGGTCAGGTCGGCGGCCTCGATGGCCGCGTCGGTACCGGTGCCGATCGCCAGGCCCAGGTCGGCCTGGGCGAGCGCCGCCGCGTCGTTGACGCCGTCGCCGACCATCGCCACCGTCCGGCCCTCGGCCTGCAGCCGCTGCACGGTGGCGACCTTGTCCTCCGGCAGCACCTCGGCGATCACGTCCTCGGCGGGGATGCCCACCTCGGCCGCCACCGACTCCGCCACCAGCCGGTTGTCACCGGTCAGCAGCACCGGGCGCAGGCCCAGCGCCCGCAGCTCGGCGATCGCCTCCTTGCTGGTCGGCTTCACCGCGTCGGCGACCTCCAGCACGGCCCGCGCCGCGCCGTCCCAGCCCACCGCGATCGCGGTCCGGCCGGCCCGCTCGGCCTCGGCCTTGGCGACCAGCAGTTCGTCCGGCAGGTGCTGCGACCAGTCGGCGAGCAGCGCCTCGCGTCCGGCGACCACCGCGTGGCCGTCGACCACGCCCTGCACCCCCAGGCCGGGGACGTTCTCGAAACCATCGACCGGCTCCAGCTCGCCGAACCGCTCCTGCGCGGCGGTCGCCACGGCCTGGGCGATCGGGTGCTCGGAGGCGTGCTCCAGCGCGCCGGCCAGCCGCAGCGCCTCGTCCTCGCTGGTGCCCTCGACGGTGTGCACGCCGACCAGGGTCATCCGGCCGGTGGTGACGGTGCCGGTCTTGTCCAGCACGATGGTGTCGACCTTGCGGGTGTTCTCCAGCACCTCGGGGCCCTTGATCAGGATGCCCAGCTGGGCGCCGCGACCGGTGCCGACCAGCAGCGCGGTCGGCGTGGCCAGGCCCAGGGCGCAGGGGCAGGCGATGATCAGCACCGCGACGGCGGCGGTGAACGCGGCGGTCCAGCCCTCGCCGGTGCCCAGCCAGTAGCCCAGGGTGGCCAGCGCCAGGGTGATCACGACCGGCACGAACACGCCGGAGATCCGGTCCGCCAGCCGCTGCGCGGCGGCCTTGCCGTTCTGCGCGTCCTCGACCAGCTTCGCCATCCGCGCCAGCTGGGTGTCCGCGCCGATGCGGGTGGCCTCGATCACCAGCCGGCCGCCGGCGTTCACGGTCGCGCCGGTCACCGCGTCGCCCGGGCCGACCTCCACCGGCACCGACTCGCCGGTCAGCATCGACGCGTCCACCGCGGAGCTGCCCTCGACCACCGTGCCGTCAGTGGCGATCTTCTCGCCGGGACGGACCACGAACCGGTCCCCGACGGCCAGTTGGGCGATCGGCAGCCGCACCTCGCGGCCGTCCCGCAGGACCGTCACGTCCTTCGCACCCAGCTCCAGCAGCGCCTTCAGCGCCGCACCCGCCGTCCGCTTCGACCGGGCCTCGAAGTACCGGCCCGCCAGGATGAACGCGGTGACGCCGGCCGCCGCCTCCAGGTAGATGTTCGACGCGCCGTCGGAACGGGCGATGGTGAACTCGAAGCCGTGCCGCATGCCCGGCATGCCCGCGTCGCCGAAGAACAGCGCCCACAGCGACCACAGGAACGCGGCGCCGGTGCCCAGCGAGACCAGGGTGTCCATGGTCGCCGCACCGTGCTTCGCGTTGGTCCACGCGGCCCGGTGGAACGGCCACGCCGCGTACGTCACCACCGGCGCGGCCAGCGTCAGCGACAGCCACTGCCAGTTGTCGAACTGCAGCGCCGGCACCATCGCCATCGCGATCACCGGCACGGCCAGCGCCAGCGAGGTGATCAGCCGCTGCCGCAGCGGCGCCAGCTCGTCGGCCTTCTCCTCGACCGGCCCGCCCTGCTCCTGGGCCGGCGGCTCCGGCAGCGCGGCGGTGTAGCCGGTGGCCTCGACCGTCGCGATCAGGTCGGAGACGTCCACGGGCCCGTCGATGACCACCTTGGCCTTCTCGGTGGCGTAGTTGACGCTGGCCTGCACGCCGTCCATGCGGTTGAGCTTCTTCTCGATCCGCGCGGCGCAAGAGGCACAGGTCATGCCGCCGATGCGGAGTTCCACCTCGGTGGAGGCGGGTGCTGCCTGGGTGGTCATCAGGGGCTCCTCGTGGGTCTCGACCGACCCGGCCTCCGAGGCCGGGCTCCTTCACTTCTCAGGCGCGGCCGGTCAGCTCGTAGCCGGCCTCGTCAACGGCGGCCCGCACCGTCTCGTCGTCGAGCTCGGCCACCGAACCAACGGTGACCAGCCCGGTCTGCACATCCACCCGCACGGCCTGGACGCCCTCCAGCGCCCCGATCGCCTTGCCGACGGTCTTCTCGCAGTGCCCGCACGTCATCCCCGCCACCGCGAACACCGTGGTCACGGCGGCCGGCGCCTCGATGGTGGCGGTGGTGGAGCAGGTGCCGTCGCTGGAGCAGCAGGACATGGGATCCTCCGTTGAAGTTCGCGATACCGGGAGGGGGGTATCCCTCCCGCTGACAACATTTATACCCCCGGGGGGTATCCACCGCAAGCATCCCCGAACAAAAATCCACCCCACCCGCAAACCCCGAGGTGAGCCACCAGGACCCCAGCGACCGGGCGCCGGGCGCGAAACCCGAGTGGGCGCGAAGTCAGGGGCGCGGGGAACTGCGCGAGGCGGAAGGCGAAGGCCCTCAACATCGCGCCGCCCTCAATGACCTGCACGTGGCCGCGCCCCCGCGCAGGCGGTCGCACCCTCAAAAGTGCAGGCGGGCGCGAAACCGGGGGCGCGGGGAACTGCGCGCGGCGGAAGGCGAAGGCCCTCAACATCGCGCCGCCCCAATGACCTGCACGCGGCCGCGCCCCCGCGCAAAGGGCCGCGCACCAGCTAAAAGCCGGCCCCGAGCCCCCGCCTCCCGCCCCCGCCCGGAGGGCCGCCCTCCGGTCCGGAAAATTTTCCGCCCACCCCTCGCCGCCCCTGACCTCGCGTTTCCCCGCGCCCGCCCCTCCAACCGCGCCCAACTCCCGCTCCCAGCACGCTTGACACATACCCCTGGGGGGTATCTACTCCGTGGTGTCGCAAGGTGCGCCGCCAACCCGCAAGGGAGTCCGCCAATGAACACCGCACTCAAAGTCGCCGTCTTCGCCTCCGGCCTCGCCGTCGCGTTCGGCGCCGCCTTCGGAGTCGGCCACGCCGTCGGCGGCACCCCGTCCCCGGCCGCGCCCCACACCTCGTCCCACGCCTCGCACGGCGCCACCGCCACCGCCACCGCCACCGCCAACAACAACAGCGCCCAGCCGGACCACTCCGTCGGCGGCCTCCAGGTCTCCGACCGCGGCTACACCCTGAGCCTCGACCGCACGATCGTCCCGGCCACCGGCCCCACCCAACTGAGCTTCCGCGTCCTCGCGCCGGACGGTAAGCCGCTCACCGCGTACAAGACGGCGCACGAGAAGGAACTGCACCTGATCGTCGCCAGCCGCGACCTGGGATCGTTCCAGCACGTGCACCCGGTCCGCGCGGCCGACGGTACCTGGACCGTCCCGACCGACATCGCGCGGGCCGGCGACTACCGGGTGTTCGCCGACTTCACCCCGGCCGGCGAGACCGAGGGCCTGACCCTCGGCGCGGACCTCCTCGCCACCGGCGACTACCAGCCCGCCGCCCTCCCGCAGACCGGCCGCTCGGTGACCGTCGACGGCTACACCGTGACCCTCACCGGCGATCTGACGGCCGGCCGTTCGGGCCGCCTGGCCTTCACGGTTTCGAAGGACGGCCGCCCGGTCGACGACCTCGACCCGTACCTCGCCGCCTACGGCCACCTGGTGGTGCTGCGCGCCGGCGACCTCGGCTACCTGCACGTCCACCCGAACGGCGAGCCGGGCGACGGCGTCACCAAGCCCGGCCCGGAGGTCGACTTCACGGCCACCGCACCCAGCACCGGCGAGTACCGCCTGTTCCTCGACTTCCAGCACGCCGGCACCGTCCACACCGCCGCCTTCACCCTCACCTCCGGCCCGACCGACGCCCCCGCCGAAACCGGCACCCCGACCCCGAGCACCACCCCGAGCGCCGCCGAGCCCGCCCACCAGCACTGATCGACCTCCCCACCCAAGAGACCCGCGCACACCCGCACCCCGCCCATACCCCTTCCGGGTACGGGTATCGCCCCAAAGGAGCCCCCGCCATGTCCGACCTCACCGCACCCCCCGCACCACGCCGCTGGACGGCGCTCGCCTTAATCGCCCTCGCCCAGTTCATGGTCATCATGGACACCTCGATCATCGGCGTGGCCCTGCCGAAGATGCAGACCGAGCTCGGGTTCTCGCAGGAGAACCTGTCCTGGGTGTTCAACGCCTACGTGATCGCCTTCGGCGGCCTGCTGCTGCTCGGCGGCCGCCTCTCCGACCTGCTCGGCGCGAAGCGCGTCTTCGCCGCCGGCTGGACGGTCCTCGCCGCCGGTTCGCTGGTGGCCGGCCTGGCCGGCACCGCCTGGGTCGAACTGGTCGGCCGCGCCGCTCAAGGCGCCGGCTCGGCATTGATCGCCCCCGCCGCGCTGACCCTGCTGATGACCCTGTTCGGCGGCCGTCCCACCGAACTGCCCAAGGCGTTCGCCCTGTACGGCGCGGCCGCCCCGGCCGGCGGCACCGCCGGCGTGTTCCTCGGCGGTCTGATCACCCAGTACGCCAGCTGGGAGTGGGTGTTCTGGATCAACCTGCCGGTCGCGCTGCTGGTGCTCGCGATGAGCCCGTCCGTGATGCCCGCCGCCGCCGCCCGTCGCGGTTCGATCGACTGGCTGGGCGCGATCACCGTCACCGCCGGCCTCGCGGTCACCGTGTTCGCCATCGTCCGTGCCCCCGAGATCGGCTGGGGCTCCGCGCAGACCTGGCTGGTGCTGGCCGCCGGCCTGCTGCTGATCGCCGCGTTCGTCGGCATCCAGTCCCGCCGCAGCGAGCCGCTGATGCGCCTGGGCATCTGGCGCAGCCCCAACCTGGCCGGCGCCAACCTGGCGCAGCTGCTGATGGCGGCGGCCTGGATCCCGATGTGGTTCTTCCTCAACCTGTACCTGCAGCAGGTGCTCGGCCTGAAGGCCTTCGCCTCCGGTGCGGCGCTGCTGCCGATGACCGCCGCGATCATGGTGATGATGATCGTCCTGGCACCCCGCCTGATCGCCCGCTTCGGCCCGAAGCCGCTGATCGTCACCGGCCTGGCCGCGCTCGCCGCCGGCATGTACTGGCTGTCGCTGGCCCGCCCGAACGGCAGCTTCGCGGTCGACGTCCTGCCGGCCTCGCTGCTCGCCGCGATCGGCATGGCGCTCGCCTTCATCCCGTCGCTGGGCACCGCGCTCGCCGTCCCGAACCCCGCCGAGGGCGGCCTCGCCTCCGGCATCGTCAACACCTCGTACCAGGTGGGCTCGGCCCTCGGCCTGGCCGCGATGACCGCCGTCGCCGCCGCCAACGGCGCCCGTGAGCTGGGCGACCCGGTCGCCCTCACCAACGGCTTCTCCGCCGCCTTCGTCGGGGCCGCCGCCCTGGCCCTGCTCGGCGCCCTGGCCTCGCTGCTCACCCTCCGCACCCCGGCCCCCGCCGCCGAGTCCGTGGAGGCCGCCGCCTGACCCGCCGACCCCCACCGACCGCCCGGCGCTCCCCGTGGAGTGCCGGGCGCTTCGCCGTCCGCGCCGATCCGAACGGGACCGTCGGCCGGACGGATCGGCGTAGCCTTCGTGCATGGCAGAGAGCAAGGTCACGAAGACCGGGCGGAAGAAGCCCGAGACGCACCTGGGGATGGTGCGCCGGGCCCGGAGGATCAACCGTGAACTGGCGCAGCTGTACCCCTACGCGCACCCCGAGTTGGACTTCGACGGGCCGTTCCAGCTGCTGGTGGCCACCGTCCTGTCGGCGCAGACCACCGACCTGAGGGTCAATCAGACCACCCCGGCGCTGTTCGCGAAGTACCCGACGCCGGAGGACCTCGCGGCGGCCGTCCCCGAGGAGCTGGAGGAGATCGTCCGGCCCACCGGCTTCTTCCGGGCCAAGGCGAAGTCGCTGATCGGCCTGTCGATCGCGCTGCGCGACCGCTACGACGGCGAGGTGCCGCGCAAACTGGAGGACCTGGTCACCCTCCCCGGCGTCGGCCGGAAGACCGCCAATGTCGTAATCGGCAATGCGTTCGGCGGTGCGGGAGTCACTGTCGACACCCACTTCGGACGCCTCGCCCGCCGCTTCGGCTGGACCACCTCCGAGGACCCGGAGCAGGTCGAGGCCGAGGTCTGCGCGATCTTCCCGAAGTCCGAGTGGACGATGCTCTCCCACCGGGTGGTCTTCCACGGCCGCCGGGTCTGCCACGCCCGCAAACCCGCCTGCGGCGCCTGCCCGATCGCCCCGCTCTGCCCGTCCTACGGCACCGGCGAGACCGACCCCGAGCGGGCCCGCAAGCTGCTCAAGTACGAGCTCGCCGGCCAGCCCGGCCAGCGCCTGCGCCCCCCGGCCGACTTCCCGGGCGAAGCCGCCGCCCGCGCCGAGGTCGCCGCCGGACACCCCCTGCCCGACACCGCCCCCGCCGCGGTGCGCGCGGCCCAGAAGGACGTGGAGGCCCAGGCATGACGACACCCGCGGTGCTCAGGGACGGCCTGCCCGACTGGCTGCTGCCGGTGCGCGACGCCGCCGAGCGGGCCGTGCCGGAACAGCTCAGCCGCTTCCTGCCGCCCGCCGAGGGCGGCCGCCCCTCCGCCGTGCTGATGCTGTTCGGCGAGGGCCCGTCCGGCCCCGACCTGCTGATGATCGAACGGGCCCGCAGCCTGCGCTCGCACGCCGGCCAGCCGTCCTTCCCCGGCGGCGCGCTGGACCCGGAGGACGGCGACCCGGCCGGCTCCGGCCCGCTGGCGGCGGCCCTGCGCGAGGCCACCGAGGAGACCGGTCTCGACCCGTCCGGCGTTCAGCTGTTCGCCCGGCTGCCCGCGCTGTACATCCCGGTCAGCGGCTTCGTGGTGACGCCGGTGCTCGGCTGGTGGCGGCGCGAATCGCCGGTCGCCGTGGTGGACCCGGCGGAGACCGGCGCGGTGTTCCGGGTGCCGCTCAGCGAGCTCACCGACCCGGCGAACCGGGCCCGGCTGCGCCACCCGTCCGGCTTCACCGGCCCGGCGTTCCAGGTGGCCGGGCGGCTGGTGTGGGGCTTCACGGCGGGGGTGATCGACCGGGTGCTGCACTTCAGCGGCCTGGAGCGGCCCTGGGACGGCGGGCGCACGGTCGAACTCTCCGAGGAGGCCGCCGCCCTGGCGCTGCGCCCCCGCTCCTGAGCCCTCAGGCCCCGACCCGCAGCGGGGCGAGCGTGGAGACCACGTCCCCGGTGTAGACGTTGTCGTCCTCCGAGTGCCACTGGTCGCTCGCCGAGCCCGCCGCCGAGGACAGCAGCCCCAGCACCAGGTAGATCACCAGCAGCGTCTTCGCGGCCCCGGTCAGCACCAGCGGCCGGGTCGCGGAGCGCTGCGGCTCGGAGTTCGGCGGGTCGCCGAACACGTCCTTCGGGTAGGTGGAGGTGAGCATCAGCAGGTACGCCTGGAACCGCATCCGGTAGCGCAGCACGGCGGCGGTGGCCTCGAACAGCGCCTGCGGCATCCGTCCCATCACCAGCACGACCAGCCAGTGGACGACCGACACCGTCCACCAGCCGGCCTGCAGCAGCCCCTGGACGATCGCGGCGGGGACGACCAGCAGCAGCCGGAAGAACACCGCCAGCCGGTTCAGCCGCTCGCCGGGCCGCAGCTCGATCCGCACCGGGTGGTCGGGTGCCTCGAAGCGGAACGGCGGGTAGCGGTCGACCACCAGCAGCATCGAGGCGTAGACCCTGGTGTCGTACGCCACGTACCCGGCGAGCCAGTCCGCGGCGAACCGGGGGAGCCGCCCGGTGAACAGCGCGCCGAACCAGCCGATCACCGCGACCACGAACGCCACGATCGACAGCAGCCACAGCACGACGAACTGCGGGATCAGCAGCAGCAGGCGCAGCAGCACGGTGAACCGGTTCTGGCGGGCGGACGGCGGGAGGTCGAGGGCGGGCCGGAATTCGGTCCGGTCCACGACCGGCACGTCCCACCTGGGCTGTTCCATCGCACGACTCCCTGATTCCCGGTCCGCTGTCCGGATGGTCAGACAGTCCCAACCATTCCGGGCGGGGTGCCCGCCGGGCTGACCCGATCGGGCGACACCGGGCGGCCGTTGTCCCCCGCCCGGTGGCTCGTGGGAGGGTATCCGGGTGAACGTCCTGGATCTGCTGCTGATCGCCGCCGCACTGGGCTTCGCCGTCTCCGGCTATCGGCAGGGCTTCGTGGTCGGCGTGCTGTCGGTGCTCGGCTTCCTCGGCGGCGGCCTGATCGCCGTCCAACTGCTGCCGCTGGTGCTGCGCCACCTCTCCCCGGGCACCACCGCCTCGGTGGTCGCGGTCGTGGTGGTGATCGTGCTCGCCGCCGTCGGCCAGGCCGTCACCACCCACTTCGGCTGGAAGCTGCGCGGACGGATCGGCCGCGGCAAGGTCAAGGTCCTGGACGCGATCGGCGGCTCGCTGGTGAACGTGCTGTCCATGCTGCTGGTGGCCTGGCTGATCGGCTCGGCGCTGGCGGGCACCTCGCTGCCCACGGTCTCCAAGCAGGTCCGCACCTCCAAGGTGCTCGGCTCGGTGCAGTCGGCGCTGCCGGCCGACGCCCCGAACTGGTTCTCCGACTTCAGCAAGGAACTCGCCCGCAACGGCTTCCCGCAGGTGTTCAACCCGTTCGACCAGGAACCGATCACCGAGGTCGAGCCCCCCGACCCGGCACTGGCCGGCAGCGCGGGCGTGCAGAAGGCCAAGGGCTCCCTGGTGAAGGTGCTGGGCACCGCCCCGTCCTGCGGCAAGACCCTGGAGGGCTCCGGCTTCGTGTTCGCCCCGCACCGCGTGATGACCAACGCGCACGTGGTCGGCGGCGTCGACGAGCCGACCGTGCAGATCGGCGGCATCGGCCAGCTCTACGACGCCACCGTGGTCCGCTACGACTGGCAGCGCGACATCGCCGTGCTGGACGTCCCCCGGCTGAACGCCCCGCCGCTGACCTTCGCCGGCGACGCGCGGACCAACGACTCGGCGATCGTCGCGGGCTTCCCCGAGAACGGCTCCTTCAACGTCCAGCCGGCCCGCATCCGCGGCCGCATCCAGGCCAACGGCCCCGACATCTACCACCGCGGCCAGGTGGTCCGCGACGTCTACTCGGTCCGCTCGCTGGTCCGCCAGGGCAACAGCGGCGGCCCGCTGCTCACCCCCGACGGCCAGGTCTACGGCGTGGTGTTCGCCAAGTCCCTGGACAGCGCCGACACCGGCTACGTGCTGACCGCCGCCGAGGTGAAGGACGACGTCCTCCAGGGCGCCACCGCGGCCGGCAGGGTCGACACCGAGGGCTGCGCGCTCTGAGCCGCCGCCCGCCGCACGACCCCTGACGACCCGTCGGCGCGCCCTGGTAGCGTCGGCCGAGCTCGTCCGAACGGCCCAGCCGGGCCGCCCGGCGGAGCCCGACGGGAGGTTCGACGCACGTCATGATGGGTCACTCGCACGCGGTCAGCGGCGCCCTGCTGTTCGCGGCCACCGCGCCGTTCGTCCCACCGCTGCTGGGGATGCACCTGACGCCGGCCGACGTCCTGATGGGCACCGTGCTGTGCGCCGGCGCGGCCCTGCTGCCGGACCTCGACCACCACGACGGGACGATAGCCAACTTCCTCGGCCCGATCTCCAAGCTCCTCTGCCGCTTCGTCGCCTGGATCTCCGGCGGCCACCGCCACGCCACCCACTCGCTGCTGTTCGTGGCCCTGATGGGCGGCGGCAGCTGGGCCGGCATCACCTTCGTGGGCCGTTGGTTCACCATCGGCCTGACGTTCTTCCTGCTCGCCATGGCGATCAAGGCGCTGCGCCTGCACCCGCCGGGCCACGGCCACGCCCCCTGGATCATCGTGGTCGGCCTGGCCGCGCTCGGCACCTTCGGCATGCTCACCTGGCTCCCCAACGCCCCCGGCTGGCTGCCCTACGCCGTCGCCCTCGGCACCCTGGCCCACCTGCTCGGCGACTGCCTCACCAAGCAGGGCTCCCCACTGCTGTGGCCGCACAAGGAACGCTACGAGATCGTCCTGATCAAGCGCACCGGCAACGACATCGAGACCAAGGTCCTGGTCCCGGTGATGTCCGTGGCCACCTTCGGCCTGCTCCTGTGGTCCACGGCGATCTCGCCCGACGTCCTCGGCTGAGGAGGCGCACGGCCAGGGGTGGGGGTGTCCCCAGCTGCCCCTGGCCGTGCGTTCCTTCAGCTCTCCCGCCGGAGCCTCGCCCCCACCCATCGCGCCCGTCGCCCGATGATCTTCGGAATGCCGAGCCGGTAGCCCGCCCGCTCGGTGGGCTGGTAGGGCCACTCCGGCTGCGGGGCGTGCTGTTGCGAGCTGCTGCTGCCACGGCGGCGTCGGCGCGGCTGGGCTTCTCGATCGGGCATCCAGGTCATACCGGAGGGATTCCCTGGGGCCGCCCGGAGTAACCGCCCTCGCACCATGCGGCTGGCTTATGCGCTTGTCATATGAACGCCGTCAAGTCCTGTGCAGCGCACCGCCGTTGACCCCGGGGCGTCAGCCGTCCTTGTGCTGCCGGACCCACCCGATCAGCTCCGCCGTGAACTCCTCCGGCACCTCCTCGTGCGGGAAGTGCCCCACCCCCGGAAGCAACCGCCACCGGTACGGCGCGGAGACGAACTCGCCCGCCCCCAGCGCGGTGCGCGACAGCAGCACCGGATCGGAGGCGCCCTGCACGTGCAGCACCGGCGCGGTGATCTGCTTCTTCATCCGGCGCGCGAACTGGATGCCGTCCGGCCGGGCCATCGACCGCATCAGCCAGCGGTACGGCTCGATCGAGCAGTGCGCGGTGCTCGGCACCTGGATCGCCTTGCGGTAGGCCGTCACGGCCTCCGCGGACAGCATGTTCGGCCCGGTCCACTCCCGCAGGTAGTCCCCGACCAGCGCCCCGTCGTCCGCGACCAGCCGGCGCTCCGGGATCCACGGCCGCTGGAATCCCAGCACGTGCTCGAACGCGGCGATCTGCCGCCGGTCGGTGAGCAGCGCCCGCCGCAGGTGCCGCGGGTGCGCGGCCGAAACCACCGTCAGACTGCGGATCACCGAGGGCCGCATCACCGCGGCCACCCAGGCCAGCGTGCCGCCGGTGGCGTGCCCCACCAGGTGCGCCTGGCGCTCGCCCAGCGAACGGATCACGCCGGTGACGTCCAGGGCCAGGTTGCCGGGATCGTAGCCGCGCGGGGTGCGGTCCGACCCGCCCATGCCGCGCAGGTCCAGCGCCACCGCCCGGAAGCCCGCCTCGGCGAGCGCCGTCAGCTGGTGCCGCCACGCCCACCAGTACTCGGGCCAGCCGTGCACCAGCAGCACCAGCGGACCTTCGCCGAGCTCGGCGATGTGGAAACGCGCGCCGTTCGCGGCCAGATCGCGGTGCGTCCACGGCCCGGCCGAGCGGACGCTCCACGGCTCCCCGGCAGCCGGCCGGACGGGAACGGGGGACGGCTCATCCACGGGCTTCTGGTCCAACGACATACCCGCAGCCTGTCATACCCGCGTCCTCCGTACCTGCCCGGCACTCACACCCGGGCGCAAACCGTTACCGGCCGCCGACTACTGGATCCGGCCCAGCGCCCGGTCGATCTCCTCCTGGGTGGCCGGCCGCGGCTTGGCGTTCTTCAGCACCTGCGCGGTGGCCTGCGCGCCGGCGATGGTGCGCTCCGGCTTCCGGACCTTCTTGAAGGAACGGATCATCAGGAACGCCAGCAGCAGCGCGATCAGCACGTACGCGCCGCCGACGATGGCGAACGACCAGCCGGTGGTGATGCCCAGCGCCTGCAGGCCCCAGGCGAAGGCGAAGGAGAACATCGGGATCGACGCCAGCGCCACCACACCGGCCACCACGCCCGCCGCGGTGCCGATGCCGCCCTTCACCACGTCCGCCTTGATCTCGGCCTTGGCCAGCGCGATCTCGTCGTGCACCAGGCTGGACAGCTCGGCGGACGCGGCGGCGAACAGCTCGCCGACGGTGCGCTCGCCCTCGTGCGGGACGCGGCCGGCGCCGTTCTGGTTGGTGGCTCCTGCGGCCATCGGCGGTCTCCATTTCGCGGGCTGGGTTCGGCGTGCGCGGCGGTGGGGCGTGGTGAGGGTGCGTCACGCACGGCTGTCAGCTCAGCATCATGCCCCTACTGGCGAGTCGGGCACCACTCCGGGGTCCCCGGCGGGCGGCGTGTCACCGCCGCTGTTGGTACACATCGGGGATGCCGTCGCCGTCCGAGTCGCGCTCCTCCTCCTCGCACAGCTGTCGGTAGTACCGGTTGCGGCGCTTGAGCAGCAGGGTGCCGATCACCGCGCAGGTCAGCGACCCGACCAGCACGGCCTCCTTGCACAGCTCGGCCAGGTGCGGGTCGTCCACGAACGCCAGGTCGCTGATCAGCAGCGACACCGTGAAGCCGATGCCCGCCAGGGTGGCCAGCGCGAACATGTCGGACCAGGTCAGCTGCGGATTCAGGGTGGCCCGGGTGTAGCGGGCCGCCAGCCAGGTGCCGCCGAAGATGCCCACCGACTTGCCGACCAGCAGGCCGATCACGATGCCCAGCGGCGCGGCCTCGGTGAACACCTCGCCCAGTACCTTCCCGGACACCGGCACCCCCGCCGCGAACAGCGCGAACATCGGCACCGCGAACCCCGCCGACACCGGACGCACCAGGTGCTCGACCCGCTCGCCGGGGGACTGCTCCTCGCCCTCCTCGCGGTGGCAGCGCAGGATCAGGCCCATCGCCACGCCCGCCACCGTCGCGTGCACGCCGCTCTCGTGCATCAGCGCCCAGATCACCACGCCCAGCGGCACCAGCAGCCACCACCGGCCCAGCCCGCGCCGGTGCAGGAACCAGAACAGCACCAGCCCGGCCAGCGCCCCGCCCAGCGCCCAGAAGGTGATCCCGGACGAGTAGAAGACCGCGATGATCAGGATAGCGATCAGGTCGTCCACCACCGCCAGGGTGAGCAGGAACGCCCGCAGCGCGGACGGCAGATGGCTGCCCACCACGGCCAGCACACCCAGCGCGAACGCGATGTCGGTGGCGGTCGGGATCGCCCAGCCCGCCGGGTGCCCGTCGCCGACCACGTTCACGACGGTGAACAGCACCGCCGGGAGCGCCACCCCGCACACCGCCGCCACCACCGGCAGCACCGCCGCACTCGGCGTGCGCAGCTCCCCGGCCACGAACTCGCGTTTCAGCTCGATGCCCGCGACGAAGAAGAAGATCGTCAGCAGTCCGTCCTGTGCCCAGGCCTCCAGCGGCAGGTCCAGGTGCAGCGGCGCGGACGGGCCGAAGGTCAGCTCGCGGACCGACTCGTAGGCGTGCGGCCAGAGGTTCGCCCAGAGCAGCGCGACCACCGCGGCGCCCAGCAGCAGCACCCCGCCGACCGTCTCGGTGCGCAGGGCGTCGGCGAGGAAGCGGCGTTCGGGCAGCGAGAGCAGACCGAGGAACTGGCGGCGCTCGTTGGACGGGCTGGCCACGGGGAGACCTCCTGAGGCGGGCGGCATGCGGACACACGGGTGGTGCAGTGCCGACCAGACTTCCCGGCGCGCCTCAGAACCTTGATGGTTCCTTGACATCCTACGGGGTGCGGCGGGAGGTAAATCGTTCTGTCGCTTTTTATGATCATTCGTCCCGTAGGGAACGGCAACGGGCCGGGCCCGCTCCGGTGTCTCACGGAGCGGGCCCGGCCCGTTGTCTGAGTGGAGATCAGCCCTCGGAGTTGCCGGCCGGCAGCTGGGACTGGATCAGGTTCATCACGGTGGAGTCGGCCAGCGTGGTGGTGTCGCCCACCTCGCGGCCCTCGGCGATGTCGCGCAGCAGGCGGCGCATGATCTTGCCGGAGCGGGTCTTCGGCAGCTCGGAGACCACCTTGATCTGCTTCGGCTTGGCGATCGGGCCGAGCGTCCTGCCGACGTGGTCGCGCAGCTCCGCGATCAGGTCGGTGCTGTCGGTGGCCGAGCCGCGCAGGATCACGAACGCCACGATCGCCTGGCCGGTGGTGGCGTCGGTCGCGCCGACCACCGCGGACTCGGCGACCGCCGGGTGGCCGACCAGCGCCGACTCGACCTCGGTGGTCGAGATGTTGTGGCCGGACACCAGCATCACGTCGTCCACCCGGCCGAGCAGCCAGATGTCGCCGTCCTCGTCCTTCTTCGCACCGTCGCCGGCGAAGTAGCGGCCCTCGAAGCGCGACCAGTAGGTGTCGATGTAGCGCTGGTCGTCGCCCCAGATGGTGCGCAGCATGGACGGCCACGGCTCGGTCAGCACCAGGTAGCCGCCGGAGCCGTTGGGCACCTCGCGGGCCTCGTCGTCCACCACGGTGGCGGCGATGCCCGGCAGGGCGCGCTGGGCCGAGCCCGGCTTGGTCTCGGTGACGCCCGGCAGCGGGCTGATCATCATCGCGCCGGTCTCGGTCTGCCACCAGGTGTCGACGATCGGGGTCTTGCCCGCGCCGATGTGCTCCCGGTACCAGACCCACGCCTCCGGGTTGATCGGCTCGCCGACCGAGCCCAGCACCCGCAGGCTCGACAGGTCGTAGCGGGCCGGGATGTCGTCGCCCCACTTCATGAAGGTGCGGATCGCGGTGGGCGCCGTGTAGAGGATGGTGACGCCGTACTTCTGCACGATCTCCCAGAACCGGCCCTGGTGCGGGGTGTCCGGGGTGCCCTCGTAGATCACCTGGGTGGCGCCGTTGGCGAGCGGGCCGTAGACGATGTACGAGTGGCCGGTGACCCAGCCGATGTCGGCGGTGCACCAGTAGACGTCGGTCTCCGGCTTCAGGTCGAACACCGCGTGGTGGGTGTAGGAGGCCTGGGTCAGGTAGCCGCCCGAGGTGTGCAGGATGCCCTTGGGCTTACCGGTGGTGCCCGAGGTGTACAGGATGAACAGCGGCTGCTCGGCGTCGTGCGCCTCGGGGGTGTGCTCGGCGGACTGGCCGTCGACCAGCTCGTGCCACCAGACGTCGCGGCCCTCGGTCCAGGACACCTCCTCGCCGGTGCGGCGCACGACCAGGACCTTCTCCACGCCGTCGACCTTGGTCAGCGCCTCGTCGATGGCCGGCTTCAGCGCGGACGGCTTGCCGCGGCGGTAGCCGCCGTCGGCGGTGATGACCACCTTGGCGTCCGCGTCCTGGATGCGGGAGGCCACCGCGTCGGCCGAGAAGCCGCCGAAGACCACCGAGTGGGCGGCGCCGATGCGGGCGCAGGCGAGCATCGAGACCACCGCCTCGGGGATCATCGGCAGGTAGACGGCCACCCGGTCGCCCTTGGCCACGCCCAGCTCCAGCAGGGCGTTCGCGGCCCGGGAGACCTCGTCCTTCAGCTGCGCGTAGGTGATGGCCCGGCTGTCGCCCGGCTCGCCCTCGAAGTGGATCGCGACCCGGTCGCCGTTGCCGGCCTCGACGTGCCGGTCGACGCAGTTGTACGCCACGTTGAGCTTGCCGTCCGCGAACCACTTGGCGAACGGCGGGTTCGACCAGTCCAGGGTCTCGGTGGGCTCGACCGCCCAGCTCAGCCGGCGGGCCTGCTCGGCCCAGAAGGCCAGCCGGTCCTCGGAGGCCTGGGCATAGGCGTCGGCGGTGACGTTGGCGGAGGCGGCGAGCTCCGCGGGCGGGGCGAAGCGCCGCTCCTCCTTGAGCAGGTTGGCCAGGCTCTCGTTGCTCAACGCGCACTCCTCATCGAGTCTCAAATACCGGGAACCCCGTGCGGAGGGATGGTCCCGTGTGTCCCAGCGCACAGCTCACCAGGCCAAGAGCCGTGTTGACAA
The DNA here is from genome assembly GCF_053602195.1 of Kitasatospora sp. NPDC004531. Lineage (NCBI taxonomy): Bacteria > Bacillati > Actinomycetota > Actinomycetes > Kitasatosporales > Streptomycetaceae > Kitasatospora > Kitasatospora sp. NPDC004531. Next base: position 135,584 of record NZ_JBSGDD010000007.1, read on the forward strand.
GAGGCTCCGGAAAATTGGTGTAGACCTTTGATCGGCAGCAGGCCGCGCCCCTGGTGGACGCCTCCGATGCCGCTCGCCCGGTCCTCCCGACGCCTTCCCGCCCCCGGGTCCGATCAATCCCGCCCAGCACCTTGACGACCCCCGCCCCCGGTACTCCACTGACGGTACGCAACCCATCACCGTACGCGACAGTGACGGGGGTTCCGCATGACCGACACCTCACCCCGGCCCGGCGACTTCGCGGTCGTCCGCATGGACGGCCGCACCGGTCGCCTGATCCGGATCGGCCAATTCCTCAACGGCGACGGGTTCTCCGACTACGAACACGCCTTCGTCCTCGTCGACGACGGCCTCGTGGTCGAGGCCCAACCCGGCGGCGCCGCACTCAACCCGCTCGGCAACTACGACGGACGCCCCGTGCTCTGGTCCACCGGCCGCATACCGCTCACCGACGACCAGCGCACCGCCATCACCACCGCCGCCCACTCCTACCTGGGCACCCCCTACTCCTTCGCCGACTACCTCGCCCTCGGCGCCGCCCGCCTGCGACTCCCGGCAGGCCCGCTGCTGCGGAAGTACGTCGCCTCCACCAAGCACATGATCTGCTCGCAACTCGTCGACCAGTGCTACCAGGACGCCGGTGTGCACCTGTTCGACGACCACCGCTGGCCCGGGTACGTCACCCCGGCGGACCTGGCCAACCTGCTCCACCGCCGGACCGGCGGCTGACGCACAAGCAGGGGCGCTGGAGAATACTCCACGCGCCCCTGATCCTTCTTCACGACCGGCAGTCGGCGGTCGGCGAAGTGGACGCCGCTACGCGGCCAGCTCGGCTTCCGCCCCCGGATCCGGTTCGTGCTCGGCCTCCGGGTGCACCGGGGCGAAGCGGCCGGACCGACCGTCCATCACATAGGCCTGGGCGGTGGCGAGGTCGAAGTACATGCCGACCAGGCGCAGCGACCCGGCCGCCACCCGGCGCTCGACGGCCGGATTGGCCATCAGCTGCTCCAACTGCTGCACCACATTGGTGATGCACAGCTGCTCGACCACGTCCGCCGCCGCGCGGCCCTCGAACTCGGCCGGGGCGCGCCGCAGTCGGGCCAGCGAGCCGCGCCCGTTGCGCAGCCACCGGGCCAGCGCCGTGGGCGGCCCGGCCTGCTCCGTCACCCCGTCCAGCAGGGCCTTCATCGCGCCGCAGCCGGAATGCCCGCAGACCGTGATCGAGGCGACCTCCAGCACCTCCACCGCGTACTGGACCGCCGCGGCCACCGAATCGTCCGCCGCGCCCGGCTCGTACGGGGCGGGCACCAGGTTGCCGACGTTGCGGACGGTGAAGAGGTCGCCCGGGCCGGAGCTGGTGATCATGCTGGTGACCATCCGGGAGTCCGCGCAGGTGAGGAAGAGCTGCGAGGGGGCCTGCCCGTCACGCGCCAGCCGGGCCAGCTCCTGGCGGACCAGCGGGGCGGTGTGCTGCTGGAAGCCGCGCAGGCCGAGCAGCAGGCGGACGTGCGGATCGTCGTCCTCGCTCCGTTCGATGCAGTGGTGGCCGACCCAGGGCGTCCAGGCGCTGCAGCGGTGCGGCCCGGGGGCGTCGTCGACCAGGACGGTGCCGTCGGGGTCGAGCACCTCCTGCGCCTGGCGATCCGTCAGCATCGAGACCTGGGCGCCGGTGGCCTGATGGTCGGTGCGCCAGGCGTGCAGCGCCTCGAACGCGGCGTGGTCCAGGAAGGAGCCGTCGTGCCGGACCGTCACCCGGGCGCCGGCCGGAATCCGGGCGAACGCCCGGCTCAACTTGGGCACGGCCACGAACGTCAGCGGGCCGTGGGTGCGGACGGTGCGGGAGCCGTCCGGCTCGACCGTCACCTCCACGTGGGCCCGCGTCAGCCGGTAGAGCGCGAGCAGGACGGCGAACGAGCCGCCGAGGACCACCCCGAGCGGGACGCCGAGCAGCAGCACGCCGAGCACGGTGGCCAGGTAGACCGGGAACTCGCGGTGCCGGTGCACCCGGCGGATGTGCGCGAAGCTCACCATCTGCACGCCGACCACCAGCACCAGCGCGGCGAGGGCGGCCAGCGGGATCCGGCGCAGCCCGGCCGTCAGCGCCAGCGCCGCCACCAGCACCCAGCAGCCGTGCAGCACCGCCGACATCCGGGTGGCCGCGCCGGCCTGCACATTGGCGGTGGAGCGCACCGCGCCGCCGGCCACCGGCAGGCCGCCGAGCAGCCCGGAGAGCAGGTTGGAGACGCCCTGGGCGCGCAACTCGCGGTCCAGGTCGCCGGAGCGGCGGGTCATCCGGTCGATGGCGACGGAGGACAGCAGGGACTCGACGCCGGCCACCGCGGCGACCGTGAGCACCAGGCCGAGCAGGGCCGGCCAGTGGTCGGCCAGCACGCCCGGCGAGGGTGGGGAGAAGAACTGGTGGTGCTCCCAGACCGGGAGTTCGACCCGGGCCAGGCGCAGGCCGGCGGCCAGCGAGAGGGCGGTGGCGGCGGCCACCGCGACCAGCGCGGCGGGCAGCCGGGCCAGCCGGGACCCGAGCCGGCCCGCCGGGCCGGGGAGGCGGCCGAGCTTCGGCCAGCCGTAGAGCACGGCGAGCGCGAGCAGCCCGACCACCAGCGCGGGCAGGTGCGGGCCGGCCAGCTCGGCGGGCAGTGAGCGCAGGTCGGCCAGGGCCGAACTCCCCGGCGAGCCGCCGAGGATGACGTGCAGTTGGGCGACCGCGATGGTGAGGCCGACGCCGGCCAGCAGGCCGTGCACCACGGCCGGCGAGACCGCGAGCGCTGCGCGGGCCACCCGCAGCGAGCCGAGCAGCAGTTGCAGCAGACCGGCGGCGACCGTCACCAGGCAGGCGAGCTGCCAGCCGAACTGGGCGATCGCCCCCGCGGTGACCACGGTGAGCGCGGCGGAGGGCCCGCTGACCTGCAGGGGGAGCTGGTGGAGAGCGGGCCGGTCGAGCTGTGCGTCGCGGTGTCGCAGTGCCCGGAGAAGGACGGCTGCGGGAAGCCGCCCCACCAGGGTGGTCCGTCCGAGCCGCCGCACGGCAAGGGCGGGTCGGGGCGGCTGCCGGACACGGGCTCGCCGGAGGTGCTCGCGGTGGCCGGTCTGGCCGGCGGCGGGCTGCTGACGCTGGGCGGTGTGCTGCTGCACCGGGCGCGGCGCAGGGCGGAGGCGGACCGGTTCACCGGGTAGTGCCCGCGGCTTCGCCGTCCGTTCGATGAAAGGTGAAAGGGGACCGCTTCCGGGGCCTTCGGGTCTCGGGGGCGGTCCCTTCGACCTGACGCCTCGTCACGGTCGGTGCCGTTACGGAGCGGGCGGCGGCGGGTGCGGAGCGGTCCGCGCCCGCCGCCGTCGGCGTGTCAGGCCTTGCGGGCCAGCTCGGCGGCCTCGGCGGCGGTGGTGACGGAGCCGAAGCGGGGGAAGGTGTGGCGGAAGGCGTGGTCGTGCTCGTCGGCCGACAGGGCGGACATCGCGTCCTCGACGAAGTGCACCGTGTAGCCGTGGTCGACGGCGGCGCGGGCGGTGGACTCGACGCCGAGGTTGGTGGCCAGGCCCGCCATCACCAGGGTGTCGATGCCGCGCTCGCGCAGCAGGGCGTCGAACTCGCCGCTGTGGAAGGCGCCGATGGCCCGCTTGGTGAACAGCAGGTCGCCCTCGGCCAGCACGCCGTCGACCAGTTCGCTGCCCGGGGGCTGTTCGTCGACGCCGGGGCGGTGCACCTGCACCACGACGACGGGGGCGCCGGCGGCGCGGAAGGCCTCGGCGAGGGTGCGGGCGGTCGTCACCACGTCCCGGCCGGTGCGGGGCCTGAGGTCCAGATCGACGATCCGGGTCTGGAGGTCGACGAGTACGAGGGCGAGTTGTCCTTGAGCAGTCACGGGGTGACTCTAGCGAGTGACGGCCAGTTGACCGGATGCCCGGCCTGGACGGCATCGACGTCACCCGCGCCCTGGCCGGGCCGGGTGTCCCGGACCCGCTGCAGGTGGTCGTGGTCACCACCTTCG